>JALOTS010000345.1:2152-3386 GCA_025457785.1 Pontiellaceae bacterium
CAACCGGCATTACAGTGCGTGAGAACATGTACCGGCGCCCCGTTTTTTGCAGCGCTGATATCGCGGATCAGCTTCACACCGTGCCCGCCGATGCGCCGGCAGAATGCGGCATCCTCCTCCGCGATCGCGCACGCAGTCCGCCGTGCCGTTTCAATTTTTCCGGCGACGCTCTTCTCCTGCTTCATCGCGGCCAGCTGACGTTTTACAGCCCACGCCAGATTGGAGGCGGTCGGACGTGTGGCCGTGAGAATTTTTGCGGCATTCTGAACAAACGAGTCAAAGCGGTCGCGGGGCGCGGTCAGCGCGGCGATGTACATTCCGTATCCCGCTGTCGCGCCGATCAGCCCGGCGCCCCGCACCGTCATTTCCCTGATCGCCGTTTGAAAATCGCCAACGGTTTTCAAGTCCTGCACAGCAAATTCGTGCGGAAGCCGCCGCTGATCAATCACCTGAATCACCGCCGGATCATCCGGCTTGATCCATATCGTTCGATATTGTTTTCCGGCGACTTTCATCCCGTCTCCTTTTTTAAACGCGTTCCGATACACTCAGGAAGGCGGTGCCGCGACCCGGCGGCGAGCCGTGAAGCGGTCCGGTTTGAAAGGAAATCTGAACGATTTCCCGAGCAGTTTATTTTTCCGCGTTCATTCGAATGCGGCTTGGAATCTGATATTTATCCATGATTTTCCGGGTGGCTTCGTTGAATTTTTCCGCATCTAAAATCACTTTGGACGGCCCGTAGGACGGTGTAAATTCAATGATATGGAATCCGTTTTGCGGATGCTGAAAAGCCTCCTCCATTTCACGGATGGAATCAACGGATTGTCCATTAACCGTTTTTACAATGCTCTGCGACAGCTCATGGTACCCGAAGTTGTATTCGTCGGGGAAAACATCCGCCAAAACCAGAAGACGTTTCTGTTCCGGAGTCGGCTGTTCGCTCTGCATTTCATTGAGAATCCGCAGTGAAACGGGAATTTCTTCGCTCCATTTTTTACCCCAGGCCTTTAAATACGGGGTGTCGAGCTCGCGGAAAACAAATCCGCCCGCGATCAGATAGGGCGGCGGTTGATTGGGGCGGGCATCGGGAATAAGAGCCGCCCGTGCGGGAATGTTTTTCAGCGGAATATCCAGCGTCAGCACTTTTTTGGAGTTATAGTCTTGAATTACCGCCGGAATGTGGCCGTGTCCGTTAAATTGGACAATAGAAAGTAATTTTTTTTTTTATAGTATT
>JALOTS010000002.1 GCA_025457785.1 Pontiellaceae bacterium
AGACTTCTCTGGAGGTCGGCAGTGTCAATCTCGGTTCTGTCGTGAAGGAGATGGCTTCTTTGCTGGATGTTTCTATTTCGAAGAAGGTTTCCATTCAGTACTGTCTGGCGGGGGAAATTCCGATGATCCGCGGAGATGTTTCTCAGCTTCGGCAGGTGGCGATGAATCTGGTCACCAATGCGTCGGAAGCGATCGGCGACCGTACGGGAGTGGTTGCCATCAGTATTCATGCGGTTGAGCTTGCGACGGGGGCTCTGGAACGAACTATTCCGCCGGGCGGGCTGCCGGCCGGTCATTACGTGATGCTCGAAGTTTCGGATACCGGTGAAGGGATGAGCGAAGAGACTATGCAGCGGATTTTCGACCCCTTGTTTACCACAAAAATTACCGGACGGGGGCTGGGTTTAGCCTCTCTGCTCAATGTGGTGAAGCGGCACAACGGGGCGGTTGAGGTTAAGAGCAAGGTCGGACAGGGAACGGTGTTCCGTGTTTATTTCCCGGTGGAAGAGGGGCTTCGGGAAGCGGACGCAGAGGCGGCGCCGTCGTCCGTCAGCAAGTGGCGCGGTTCCGGCACGGTGCTGGTCGGGGATGATGAATCGGCCATTCGTGAGGTTACGAAAATTCTTCTGGAGCGTTTCGGTTTCCGTGTGATCACGGCTGTTGATGGATTAGAGGCGGTCGATTTATATACGGAACATGCGGGCGACATTACTCTGATTCTCATTGATGTGAACATGCCGAAGCTGAGCGGGATCGAAGCCGTTTCGCGTATCCGGCATATTTGTCCCGCCGTTCCGGTTCTTTTGATGAGCGGGTATCCGGAGGAACAGATTATGGAACGTTTCGGACGGCATCCGCATACCGACTTTGTAAAAAAACCGTTCCAAAGTTCGGAATTGCTGGACGGCATCCGCAATCTGATTGAAACCCGGCGTTGAATTCTTTGACAGAAAAATCCAGACCAGTATTCCGCCAGTCCAGTATTCCGGTATTCCATTCTCTCTCTCAATACGAAGCGCTGGTGCCGATGGGGTTCAGATTGATGGCGCACCCGCCAACGGACAGCCCCGCCTGATTGGTGACGCTGCCTCCGACATAGGCGGAGATGTTGTTCCATGAACAGGTTGTGCCGGCTGCCTTGTTGTTCATGATGGCCCACTGGTCTTTGGCCGCGTTGACCGCTGCGATATTGATTTCCTTCATGTTGTTATTCGCCGAGGCATGTGAGCTGAGATAGGCCGGAATGCCAATGGCGGCAATGAGCCCCAGAATGGAAACGACAATCAGGACTTCGACTAACGTAAATGCTTTTTTCATATCGGATTCTCCCTTTTTCCGTTTTCGTCCCCTGATGTAGCAGACTCTGTGCCGCACCGTTGAAAAGATCAGTTGTTTAAAATTTTCGTTCGAACGTTGACCCCGATCCGATTGATGCACGGGAGCGTCCCGGCCGCAGGGTATATGCCGGGCATACTTTTGAATAAAATCGGATGAAAATGAAATAGTCTGCAGATTTGCCGTTCGGGGAAATGATCTGTATAACCTGTTTTATGAAATGGATAAATCGAGGTGTCGGGAAATTGCCCGTGCGGCGCCGGGCGGGTATTTGTCTGCTCCTTGTTTTACTGGTCTGGGCCGTGTTCGGCCAGACCGTCGGTTTTGATTTCATCAACTGCGATGACAATGTGTTTGTCTATCAAAATCCGCTGGTGATGAATGGGCTTCGGGCGGATTCCGTGAGGCAGGTTCTGACCTCTATCCGCGACACGTTTTATTATCCTCTGACTGTTCTGTCGTTCATGATAGATGCGGAAATTTACGGAATGAATCCCTCCGGATTTCATCTGAGTAATCTTCTGCTGCATACCGGTTCGGTTTTGCTTTTATTCTGGTTTTTAGTCCGGCTGACCGGCTCTTTCTGGAAAAGCGCGGCTGTTGCGTCACTTTTTGCCATTCATCCGCTGCAGGTGGAGGCGGTCGCATGGGTAACGGGCCGCAAGGATGTTCTGAGCGGGGTGTTTTTCATGCTGACGCTGCATGCCTACCTTTCCTATGTCCGGCAAAACGCATTTTCATTGATCCGTTACAGCGCCGTTTTCCTGCTCTTTTTTGCCGGGTTGATGGCCAAGCCGATGCTGGTCACCCTTCCGGCGGTTCTGCTTCTGCTGGACGGGTGGCCTCTGAAACGATTTGAATCTCATGGACGGCGGGTGATTCTCGAAAAAGCGCCGTTGTTTTTTCTGTCCGCCGTTTTTGTCTGGATTTCTCTTTCCGCGACCACAACAATCAAAGACGGAACGTCTGTTGTTCAGCCTATGCTGAGTTGGCGTATCGGCAACGCGCTGATTTCCTGCGCCGTTTATCTCCGGCAGGCCGTTTTGCCGTTTGGATTGGGAATGCCTTATCCAAAGTATGAAATCCATGCTGCCCTGTTAATCCGTTGCATCGTTTTGCTTCTTCTCTTGTCGGGAAGTCTTGTCTATTTCCGTAAAAGAAGACCGGCGCTGTGGGTGGGCTGGCTTTGGTTTCTCGGCATGCTGGTTCCGGTGATCGGAATTGTCCGGTTTCTCGGTGTTGCCCGGGCGGATCGTTTTGTTTATCTGCCTTGCATCGGACTGTTCATGGTTTTCGTCTGGGGCGCGGGGCAGTTGCCGCTGGATCACCGGTATAAAAAGGGCCTGGCGGGACTTTTTATCATCCTGTTTGCCCTTGTTGCGCACCGTCAAACCGGCTATTGGCGGAATAATCTGACCTTGTGGTCCCGATCATTGTCCGCAACGGGCGAATCAACCATGGCGTATATCAATCTGGGCGCGGCGTTTGTGGACGTTAAAGAGATTGAATCGGCAGAAATCTGTTTTCGGAAGGCTCTGAAACTCGACCCGGAGGATCAGGAAGCGCTCTATAATCTCGGCTGGCTGCGCATTAAAAGCAATCGTCTTGATGAGGGGATTCCTTATCTCAAACGGGTGATTGAATTAAATCCGGAACGGTTTGATGCTCACCTGACACTGGGTGCCGCTTACATTGCGAAGGGGGATATTGATGCGGGAGCTTCTTTGACCCGGCGGGCGCTTGAACTCCGTCCCGGAGATCCCGGCGCATTGAAAAATCTGGAGGCGGCTGAAGCAGGCCGGGCAGAGAAAACAAACGGGGAAGCGGACTAAAAAAAATCCCCGGTGAAAACCGGGGATGTTCTGTGAAGGAATGATTACGGTTCATAGGAGGCGCGGGTTCCGATCGGATTGACGACAATCGATTTGCCGTTAACATCGAGATCATCAATCGAGTCGATGTTCAGCGCCGCAACGATTGCCGCGTCCGCAACGATCTGGCCATTGGTATAATCATGGTACGTGAAGTTAAGCCCGTCCGCCGCCGAAGGGAGCGTCAGCATCGCTTTGGCTTTTTCAACATCTACAACGTTGCGTGTTTTGGCTTTTACCTGTGCGTTTGCGTATGCGCCGATGACCGCCGGGATACCGATCGCGGCCAGAAGACCGATGATCGCCACGACAATCATAATTTCAACCAGAGTGAAACCTTTCTTGTCTGTCTTTTTCATTTTCTTCCCCTTTTTATCTGAGAAAACGGAAATCCCCGGTGAAAACCGGGGATTTCTGTGAAGGAACGGTTACGGTTCATAGGAGGCGCGGGTTCCGATCGGATTAACGACAATCGATTTGCCGTTAACATCGAGATCAGTGATCGCGTCAATGTTCAGCGCCATAACAATCGCCGCGTCCGCAACGATCTGTCCATTGGTGTAATCATGGTAAGTGAAGTTAAGCCCGTCCGCTGAGGACGGCAGAGTCAGCATCGCTTTGGCCTTTTCAACGTCGGTGATGTTGCGCGCTTTGGATTTTTCCTGAGCATTTGCATAGGCACCGATGATAGACGGGATACCGATTGCGGCCAAGAGACCGATGATCGCCACGACGATCATAATTTCAACCAAGGTGAAACCTTTCTTATTCGTCTTTTTCATTTGTCTTCCCTTTCCATTTTATTTTTCAGTTTTTCAGTTTTTCAGTTTTGTTTTTTCATCACCGGCTTTTTGTTTTGCGACTTTAGATTCTCTTTTGTGTACCGGTTAAACGCAACTCCTAGTGAAGCATACCATGTGCCAAAACAGATGAGCTAATTTATTTCCTGATTTGAATTGGATTGAACGTGTTTTAAACAAGCGGGTTGTAAATTTTTAAGGCCAGAAACATTCAGTTCAAAAGCGTAGTGGAACGTAGAACCACTGTGTGAAATCTCAAAAATAAGAAATCAAGGGGTTCAGTGCGACAGCGCCTCAAAACAGCAGTAAACCGGTCAGAACAATTACGGTCAGAACTGAAACGCACCGAGATGGGCTCCGTTATTGCGGGGCAGCAAAGCGGCAATGATTTTTACTTGCGCACGCTTCTCCCCCATCATTCTGACCTTAATTATTCTGATAAAACTTTTTTTATTATTAGTTTTTCAAATCAGACGGAAGTTTCCGGTAGAGCGTGGCCAGACTGATTCCCAGTTCAGTGGCTGCCTTTTCCTTATCCCCGTTCAGGCTCTCGATGGTTCGCTGGAGAAATTCCTTTTCTTTGTCATGCAGGAAGGCTTTCAGGGATTTTCCTTTGAATTGCTCATTGCGGGAGGTGATGACACCGGATCTCAACCCGTCCTCGACAGTGTTGACGATTTTCGCGGGCAGGGTGTCCACCGTAATGTCTCCCTGCTGCGCGAAGGTCAGCGCGTGCTGAATGGCATTCTCAAGTTCGCGGACGTTTCCGGGCCAGTTGTAGTTGTCCAGAATGTTTTGTGTTTCATGGTCGATGGGCGGAAGTTCGGCGTTGGGGCCCAGTTCACGGCGCATAATGTGGTCAACGAGGGGCAGGATATCTTCCGGGCGGCTTCTTAACGGCGGGATATCAATGCTGATGACACTGAGCCGGTAATAGAGATCTTCGCGGAATTTCCCCTGTTCAATGAGGCTTTCCAGTTTTTCATTGGATGCCGCAATAATCCGCACATCAACATCCGTATGATCGGATCCGCCGACTTTCCGGATTTTTTTATCCTGTAAAACACGCAGCAGTTTGGATTGCATTTCGAGCGGCATGGAACCGATTTCATCAAGAAACAGAGTTCCGCCGTGCGCGGTTTCGAACAGGCCGATTTTAGTGGAGCCGGCACCGGTAAACGCTCCTTTCACATAGCCGAACAATTCAGATTCCATGAGCTGGGCAGGCAGGGCCGCGCAGTTCACCGCCATAAAAGTGGCATCTTTGCGCGGGCTGTACTGGTGCAGGGCGCGGGCGACGAGTTCCTTGCCGGTCCCGCTTTCTCCGTAAATCAATACGGTAGTGGAGGTCGGCGCCACCCGTTCAATCATTTCGCAAACCCTGCGCATACCGGGGCTTTCCGCAACGATTCCGTTCAGTTTTTCATTGTGTTCGAGACGGGCTTTCAAATCTTTGTTTTCTGTGAGGGCGTTATGATATTGCAAAGCACGCTGGACGGTCAGAACCAGCTCGTCCAGTTTAAACGGCTTGGTGATGTAGTCAAAGGCGCCTTCCTTCATCGCTTCGACGGCTGTGGAGACGGTTCCGTATGCGGTGAGCATGATCACTCCCATGTCAGGCCACGACTGAGAGGCCTTCCGGAGCAGTTCCATTCCATTGATCGGAGTCATGTTAATGTCCGAAATCATTAAGTCAAATTGTTTGGTCAGAAGGAGTTGCAACGCTTTTTCGCCGTTGCTGGCCGGGGTGGCATCATAACCCTGCCCAACGAGGATCTTATTCAGAAGATTCAAAATCGTGGGCTCGTCGTCAACAATCAGTATTCGCGGCATAATCTGTTCCCTAACAACTAAATGATTTTAAGACGGGACGTTTTATCATTTTCGAGAAAGCTAGTCTATTAGATTCTTCGGCAGAAGAATCTTTCATTTTTTTCAATCCGAAAGCGAAGTGACCGATAATTTTTAGGAGAAAAACAACCAATTAACGGGTAATAAGGCAGTTCGGCAGGCGGTTCAGCGGGTCATCCCGCCGTGTTTCAGCCCCGGGGTTCGGCTCCGTCGCCCCGGGTTGTGCCGCGTATGATATCCTGATCAATGTCCAGTTGAATCAGGTCGCGTGTATCGCTGGGTGAGAATTCCGCATAATCGAGAAAATTCTGGATGACTTTGTCCATCCGGACAGATTCCACGACAATTTGATTACACAGTTCACTGCGCTCTTTTTTGACGGCATCCTGACCCTCCTTTTTCAGGTTCATTTGAAGAAGTTGAACGGAGCCTGAAATTCCGGTGAGGGGTGTCCGGATCTGGTGGGCCATTTCCTTAGCCATGTTCGCTGCGGCTTTAATCCGCTCAAGCTGCCGGGTTTGGCCCTGCAGCCGTAAAAAGTGGGACAGGTCGTTGAAATTGAGAATGCGGGTGCTGACGAGGGTTCCTTTCGGGGCGGTTGAGTTTGGAACGGCCTCGACGGGCAGGGAAATCAGTTCCTCTTCAATGCTGACGGGAAAAACGGTTCCGTCGGCCCGGCGGAAATAGTCAGAGCCTCCTTTGATATCGGTTTCGCCCGGTTTAAGTCCGTCGGGCTTAACATGGATGGAATCAAATGGTTTCCCGACCAGATCCGATTCGTCGCGGCCCAGCAGAATGGCGGCCCGGTCATTGGCGATCAGTATCCGGTTTTTGGAATCGAGAAGAAGCAGTCCGGTTTGAACGTGATGAAAAATAATTTTCGTGATATTGCCGAACAGTTTTTCTTTTTTACTGATGTAATCGCATCGCAGGGAGACGTAGGCGCTCGCCACCCCGAAAAAAATGAACATGACAATGCGCAGAATCATGGCGCCGGAGGTGTCAACCAGTTCTTTCGTGGCGACTTTGGAAGGATATTGAACCAGAAGGTTCTGCGATATCAGGACGGTGATGAGGATGTAGGAGACGACCGCCAGCACGGTGATCTGGATGGTTTGTCTCAGCGGAAGGATGATTCCGGCGGAGAGAATAACCAGCGGATAAAGCAGGGTCATGAAATCATTCTTTGTTCCGCCGGAGAAATAGATCAGGCCGGAAGCGAAGACAAGATCCACAAGAAACTGCAGCGGAGCCAGTTGGCGTATTCTCTCCTGATGGCGCATCCAGAGCGAGTAGGGGATGGTGACAATATAGGCAAAGGCGATAAAGGCGTAGAATGCGATGTTGTCCGCTTTCAGCACAAAGGAGAGAATAATCAGGAATCCGCTGATGGCAATCAGCCTCCCGCCGAGCAGTCCCGTCATAGTTCCCAGCGACACCTCCCGGACAGTTTCTTCCTGCGGAATTTTTTTCATAGGCGGCACTTTTTCACATTACCACTTCGGTCATCTTGAAAATCGGCATAAACATGGCCAGCACGATTCCGCCGATCATCACGCCGATCACCACCATCAGCAGCGGTTCAAGCATGGAGGTCAATCCTTCCAGCATCGTATCGACCTCTTCCTGATAAAACTGGGACAGTTTAGTGAGCATTTCTTCCATTTTACCTGTCTGTTCTCCGGCAGAAAGCATGTGAATCAGCATGCGGGGAAATTCTTTGTTGTTATTCAGTGTGGCGGAAACGGTGTTGCCCTGTTCCACGCTGGCGCGCGCGTCCAGTATCGCTTTGCCGATGACTTTGTTTCCGGTGGCGACCCCGACGATGGTCATGGCCTGAATAATCGGGACTCCGCTGGACATGAGCTGGGCAAAGGTTGCCGAGAACCGGGTGATGGCAATTTTACGGGCCAGTTTTCCAAGCAGCGGAAAACGCAGGCGCAACAGATCGGCCATGTAGCCTCCTTTTTCTGTCCGGACGTAGCGGCGCAGGCTGTAGATTAATGTCCCGACCGCAAGGATAATGATGTACCAGTACTTGCGGATGAAGTCGCTGATATTCAACAGGATTTGCGTCGGCGCAGGAAGTTCCGCGCCGAATCCGGCGAACATTTTTGCAAAGGTTGGAACAATAAAAACAATCAGACCGGTGGAAATTGTGATAGCTACGCACAGCACCACGGTCGGGTACATCATGGCGGACTTCACCTTGGAGCGCAACCGGTTGGACGCTTCCAGAAAGGTGGCGACCCGCTCGCAGGTTTCGGCCAGCATCCCGCCGGTTTCTCCGGCCCGCATCATATTGACATAGAGCTCATCAAAAATCTGCGGATAATCATCCAGCGCGTCCGAATACATGGCTCCGCCTTCCACTTTGGTGCGGACGCTGGTGAGCACCGTATGAAAGCCTTTATTGGCGGTCTGCTCCTCCAGCGCAAGGATGGATTGCACGAGCGGCATGCCTGATGAAAGCATGGCGGCCAGCTGCCGCGAGTAGAGCGGAAGCTCTTTCAGTCTGATTTTCCGCGCTCCGCTTACCTTTTTTCTCTCTTTTTTATTTTTTTCGGCCATACAATTCCCCCTGATTATCCCGTTGTTACCCGTAAAATTTCATCAATCGTTGTTATTCCTTCCCGCACTCTGGAAAGGCCGGTTTCGCGCAAGGACTTCATGCCGTTTTTAACCGCCACCTCGCGCAGGGCGCTCGCCTCGGATGTCTGGAGAATTTTCGCCCGGATCTCATCGTTCAGCAGCAGAATTTCCATGATTGCACCGCGGCCCTTATAGCCCAGTCCGCTGCATTTCGGGCATCCTTTGGCGGCAAAGAAGGTAACGTCCCGGAACAGATCCGGATCGAGATGGTTGAAGCGCAGCGTATCTTCCGGAATTTCAATCTGCTGTTTGCAGAACGGACACAGTTTGCGATAGAGACGCTGCGCCTGAGTCATCACCAGCGAGGACGAAAGCATGAACGGCTCGATGCCCATGTAGGCCATACGGGCAATCGCGCCTGCCGCATCGTTGGTGTGCAGGGTGCTGATCACCAGGTGCCCCGTCAGGGCGGCCTGCACCGCAATCGAAGCGGTTTCGTTGTCGCGGATTTCTCCGATCATGACAATATCGGGATCCTGACGCAGGATGGAGCGCAACCCGGCGGCAAAGGTCAATCCGACTTCGGGGCGGGCCTGTACCTGATTGATTCCGCCCAGTTGATATTCGACCGGGTCTTCCACGGTGATGATATTCACGTCCTCGTTGTTTAACTCCTGCAGGGCTGAATAAAGCGTTGTGGTTTTGCCCGATCCGGTCGGGCCGGTCACCAGCAGCATGCCGTGCGGTTTGCTGATGGCGTATTTAAGGTCATCAAGCGCTTTCTGTTCCAGACCGAGGGCATCCAGACTGGGAGCCAGCGCGGTTTTATCCAGAATGCGCATCACGATTTTTTCGCCGTGTACGGTCGGCAGATAACTGATGCGCAAGTCCACCTCTTTGCCCAGCGCTTTGATTTTAAACCGTCCGTCCTGAGGGATGCGCCGTTCGGCGATGTCGAGGTTCGCCATGATTTTGATGCGCGATGAAATGGCCGACTGCACGCTTTTCGGCGGACTGGGGTTCTCGTAGAGGATTCCGTCCACGCGGTATCGCAGACGGATTTTCTTTTCCATCGGCTCAATATGAATATCACTGGCGTGTTTCCGCAGCGCTTCGATCAGAATGGAATTCACGATGCGCACCACCGGCGCATCCTCCGCGCTGTTCAGCATGTCATCCAGATTGTCGGCGCTGGTCTCGTCGCGGCCCACCTCCAGCTCGCTGTCGTCCTCCATGTCTTTGAGAATTTCTTCCAGCCCGACGGACGTTTGTTTCGCTGATCCTTCGAGGGCTCCGAGCAGTTCCTTCGGGTCGGCGACGACCGGAAAAACCTGATAGTCGATCTGTGCTTTCAGACTTTCAATGCCCATCAGGTTGAAAGGATCGGCGACCGCGACGGTAAGCAGTTTTCCGGTCTTGCACATCGGCAGCATTTTCAACTGAACCCAGGTGGCTTTGGGGAGAATATCGAGCAGTGAAGGGTCGGCTTCAAATCCATCCAGACTGACCGGGGTCATCTCCAGATATTCGGCCTTTGCCAGAAGCATGACAGGCGCCGGAACGAGACCCATGCTTACCAGCACTTCTTCCAGGGGATTTCCGCTTTTACCGGCTTCTGCACGGGCCTCAGCCAGCGCCTCTTCCGCAACGGAATGCCGGTCAAAAAGAACTTCCATCAGGGTTCTATAGGATTTATCGCTCATGTACCCCGCATTTAGCATGAATAATGCCAATCAAGGATGACGGCTGATTTTGCCGGTTTGCATTCATCGTCGGGGGTTGCAGAATCAGCAATTCTCTTACGGGCTGACAGTGTGATGAAGCGCGGAGGGCAGACGTTCAACTTTTTCTTCGGCCGGTTGCCATCCTGCGGAAGGATGCGGTGGTTTTCCAATCTTTGAGAGCCGCCTTGTTCTTTGAGCGATCCTGCGTTCTACTCTACCGGATAATATTACTTGGTTGCGGCTTTGCCGCGTCGGGACTCTGCTGTTTAATTTGATACCGCCCGCCGCCTTGGGCACGGATTGTGCTAGTTTCATGACGATTATTGACTTTGCCCAGGAGAAATTATGAGCGATCCAACCAACCGCGAAGAGCTTCAGCAGACCGCTGTGATGCTCGAACAGATTCTTGAAGTCATGCCTGACGATCTGTTCACCTTGCGCGCACTGTACGAAACAAACCTGAAACTTGAAATGCCTGAAAAAGCATTGGCCTGTCTGACGCGGCTGGACGACGGCGCGCGCATGGCCAACAATCCCGAAATTCTTGCCTTTGTGATGGGGCAGTATGCCTCCATTGTGGAGGATGTCCCGGAGGTGCAGAAGAGAATAGATCGCCTGAAAGCCTTCGGCGCAGTGATCGACGCTGTTCCGAAAAAGAAACCTGAAACGTCATCGCAGGAACGCAGAAGCAGTGTGGATTCGGAAATGGCGCTGGCCTGGGATTTGTTTCAGGACGAGCAGCTTTCCCAGGAGGAATACTCCGGCGTACTGCACGATCTCACGGAAATGTCTTCGCGTGAGATGAACGTTCCGGTAACGGTGCTGCACATTCTTCACGACCGGAATTTCAGCCGGTTCGAGCGGTTAATGACCCATCTTTGCCAGAAAAGCGGGGTCCCGGTGATGGCGCTGGGCCGGTTCAGCGAGCGCGAAGAGCTGCGGGAGGCGCTTCCGCTGGATTTTATCAGTCACCACGGGGCGCTGCCGTTTGCTCAGGTCGGCAAGGAACTGCTGCTGGCGGTGCTGAATCCGCTGGATAAGGAACTGATCCGTTCGGCGGAAACGATTTCGGGGCGGCACTGTTACCCGTATCTCGTGACACCGCAGGAATACGATGAACGGCTGGCGCAGATCAGGAAGGCGCTGAACGGGTGATCAGCCTTTCCGCCGAAGGGCCGGAACAAAATGTTGTCGTTTTTCAACTTGTCGTCCTTCAGTTGTTCGTTGAAAAGGTGAACTTTTCGCCGAGCGCAAGACGGCGGGTTTCCCCCTGATGTTCAATCAGCACGTAGCTGCTGGTGATGTCGATTACCTTAACCCCGTTGAAGATCTGCCCGATGCCCACGGTTTGATCATCCAGAATGGCCAGAGGGTTGTTGCCGGTGTCCAGTGTTACTCCCCGGCAGGTAATGGTTGTTTCGGGCCCGATTTTATTAAGCAGGGCGTTGGAGCGGATGAATTTTTTAAATGAAGAAGAGGCCTGTAAAAAGATTTTTTTGCACGGCCCGTCGGCCGGACCCCAGACAACAAGAGCCCCGAAAGCAAGTCCTGCGACGCAGGCCGGCAAAACCAAAACGAAAAAAATCTTTCCCAGCCGGTTCGGGGCGGGTTTTATTTCATCGGGCGGCGGGTTCATGGAATCTCCTTCTTCTCAACGACTGGAAAGTTACACTCTTTTGCTCCCAATGCCCAACACTATTTTAATAACGGGTGTGAACGGCAACCAAAAAAGAATTTCCATGCAGGCGCAAAGGCCGCAGAGAAAATCTCCAACGAATGAAAAAAAGCAGCGAATGGGGAATAGGGGATTGCCGTCGTAAAAAGCTTGGGTTTTTATTCTGATGTTTTTGCGGACTGCCTGCGCCGCAGCGCGGCAGGTACGTACGCAGACAGACGGTGCCTTTTCATTCGCTGCGTTCTTCATTCGTTGTGCAACTTATTTTTCTCCCCATTCGTTGCTTTTTTTCATTCGTTGGAAATTTTCCCGGATGTGTCATGCCGGGGGATGGACGGCATAATTTGTGCTAGCAATCAGGAGGCCGGTTCCTGTTCTGGATAAAACCAGAGCCGGGGATCCGGCTGGAAAGCGGGAAAACCCGGGCGGGCGGAGGTGTATATGAAGCCGGATTCAAAACAGGGGATGACGCTGGTGGAGATTCTGATGGTGGTCGGAATTCTCGCTGTTCTTGCGGCGGTGCTGATTCCTGTGACAAGGATCGCCCTGCGAAGCCGGGAGAATGCCCGTGCCGCCAGTAAACTGCGCACCGCCGTGCTGGCGTTTACTTCGTACCGTTCCGAAATGGGCAGTTATCCGGCGGATAGAACTCCCGGCGTCATTCCGCCGGAGATGGCCGGTTATTTCGCCGAAATGAATATTGACGACTGGTGGACCAGTCCCACCGAATTGGGCGGATACTGGGACTGGGATAACGGCTATAATTTCAAATATTCCGTTTCAATTGCCGCGCCGACGAAATCCGTCGAGCAGATGACCGATTTCGACAGGCTGGTTGATGACGGCGATCTGAGCACCGGAACGTTTCGCAAGGTAGGTGTGCAGCATCATTACATTATCGAGAAGTAATATGAAAAAAAACAGACAGAACGCCGGAGTGACGCTGGTGGAAGTGATGATGGCTATGTTTTTGGTGAGCATCGCGGCAATCATTATTTATACCGAAATGATGCTGTCGTATCGCATCCTGATGCGTTCGCGCGCCCGGCTGGAGGCGCAGAGTATCGCGTTCGATCGTTTATGGGAAATTTACAATCGGCCGCTGGATGATATGCCGATCATTACCACCAATTTTCCCCCGGAGCCGACACCGGCCTGGAGTTCGATGTCAACAGGCGGGGTTGTTGACTGTCTGATTTTTTCAGAAACGAATGCGCCGGTGCTGCCCGATCCGGTCCACTACTGGGATATTACCGTCACCGTTTGGCCGCCGACCAATACAATGTTGGAAATCGGAGACCAGCCGCTGGCAAGTTATGCTGTGCGCCGTTATCGGGGGGTGCGTTAAAATGAAAAACAGAGATCAGAGATCAGAGATCAGGGGTCAGAGGTCAAAGGCCGGAGGTCAGCGGTCAGTCTCGCTGTCCGCCGCCCGCCGCCCGCCGTTTTCCAAACGCGGCTTTACTTTGATTGAGGTGCTGTTGGCCACGTCGATCTCCATCATGGTGTTTTTTGCGATGGGCTCCGTTCTGGTCAAAAGCTTTGCTCTTTGGAAAGATGCCACCGCCCACTGGAGGTTGGCGCAGGTCTCGCGGATTGCCCGCGAGCGCATTTTGTGCGGAGCTTTTTCAGATCCGTCCGGAGGTTTATTGGCGGCCTCCAATGTGAGCATTGTTGCATCCACGTATGCTCTGAATGTCGGCTATCAGGCCGGAACAAATTTTTATGGAGTTTGTGCTTATACAAACATCTATCAGCCGCGAATGTATTTGATAGATCAACAAGACATAACGCCCTTTTGGATTGGAGATTGTGATCAGTGGAGCTGGGCGATTCGTGTGGGTAACAGCGGGGGGGTTCCCGATGTTGAAGTGGACAGCATGACGGCGGTGACGACCAATGATCTGGTGATTATCACCTATCGGTTAAGTCTCTCTGCCGCCGGGAAAACAAATTATCTGCCTCATACAATTCGAGCCTGTCTGGTGAATAAGGAGGATTAGGTCATGAAAACGAAAAGCAGCAATCAGGGATTTGTGCTGACAGGAGTGATGATTCTCCTGCTCATCGCCGCAATCGTCGGCGGCGCGTTTTTATTTTCCGCCCGGAACAGCTTTGCAACAATAGATCGATGGCGTATGCGCGATGAGTGTCTGCTGGGGGCGCAGTCATGTCTGGAACGGGCAAAGTATCGGCTGGACGAGGCCATTCAGCCCCGGAAAACCATGGGGATCGCCGCGCTGGATGTGCTGTCAGCCACGAATGTTAACGGAAATTATCTGTGGACGAATACGAGCGGCATTCAGAACCAGATTTTCACGGCCGCCGTTACCATCGTCGGAACCTATATTCCGGATGCCGTCAACAACACATCCACGCTGATTCTGACCAATACCGCCGTCTGCACGAACGGCGGCGTGGTCCGGAAGGTTCAGGAAATTACCCGGTATGTGTACGAGTCGGCTGTATTTTCCGACGACAGCGTGTTTGATAACGCGTATTATGTGGATCAGATGGCGACGTTCAACGGGGTGAACGGCGATTTTAACGGCGAAGTCAGGGCTTTCGGCGATATTGACTTTCAAAACTGCAACTCCCTGAAGCTGAACGGAGACGTGTATGCCGGCGGTACGGTTTTAAATTACAGCAGCGGAAACTATGATTGGTATGCATTGGCATACCTGAATAATCTGAGCGCCCGTCCGCTGCTGTACACAGACCGGAACGTCAGCAACACCAATACGTATTGGCCGCAGGGATATTCCGGAACGGTGAACCGCTATAGCGGTGCGGAGCCGCCCTCGATGCCGTATATCGGCCCGCTGTCCGATTATGAAATGTGCGCGATTTCAACCACCGGAACCATTACCAAGGGCGGCACGACGGTTACCGGAGTATGGGGAGACGTGGCGAGCGAAAATGCAGGCTATGGGGGAACCAATGATGCCGGTTGTCTGGTTCTGACCAACGGAACCAGAATTGACGGTGTCTTTGTGGCCAGGGGCGACGTATATATAAAAGGAACGGTTTCCGGGCAGGGGACGATTTATTCCGGACGGAACATTTATGTTATCGGAAACCTTTCCTACAGCAATCCGCCCTCGTGGGTAAAGCCGGACAGCAATCCATTCAATACGGCCGCGATTAATGCCGGAAAAGATTTTATAGGCCTTTGCGCCAAAGGGAATGTGATTCTCGGCAACGACTTCAAATCGTTTTTAGGCACACTCGCTAAAAGTCCGGTCACGCAGTCTCAGGCTGCGGATGCCAGCGATTTGTCGCTGGGGTATGTCACTTCCACTTCAAACGGAGTTCCGTATTTTGACGGCGATTACACGGGAACTGACGGGCAGTATCATAATGCCGTCCGCACCGACGGAACACAGCGGGCGTTTTACGACCCGATGCTGGGTGATGCCGCCTTTAACGCGCTGGGCGTATCGGCCAGTATCAGCAGAATAGACGGGGTGGTTTATGCCAACCATATGCTGGCGGGAACCACGGCGAACGGAATGCGGTTAAACGGAAGCATGGTCTGCCGTGATGAAATACTGAAACGAACCGGAAATCTTTATTTAAACTGGGATATCCGGCTCGGTTCGCGCAGCAGAGAGTTTCTGGGATTCGGAACGGGGCTGCCGAGTACGTTGCCGCGGACTCCAAGCATCCTCCGTACTCTGAAATGGACGGAGCTGACCCCATGAACAGAATCACCCTTTCTCTGATACTCACGGGTTGCTGTCTGTCGGCCGGGTCAGCGCTCGCCGTAGTGCCGCCGGATGCCGATGCCCGTCCGCAGCAGATTCGTTCTGAGTATGTTTACAGAAAGCAAATGTATGAAAAGCGGCAGGCGGAACGGCAGGAACAGGCTGTCCGTGCCTATGAACAGACCCGTGAAAACATGTTCACGCCGCCATGGAAGCGTACACAGGCCTCGTCCGGAGTTGTTAAAAGCGCTTCCGGCGCACCGGAAGTTCAGCCGGAAGCGTCAGAAAAAAAGTCTCATCGGTTTTTGGTATCACTTATGCTTATTGCCCTGCTGGTTGCACTCGCCGGATGGGCCCGGTATGCAACCCGGGAAATAGACAAGTAGAGTTTAAGTTATGACACCGAAACCGAAATCAAAAGCCGGCAAAAACAAAGAGCAAAGCGGACGCCGTCCTGCCGCATTATTGGGTCTGGATTTCGCCACGAGCGGAGTCAAGGCGGTTCACTTCAAACGGATTAAAGACCGGATCACGCTGGTTGCCGCCGATATTCTGCCGCCGTCCGGCCCCGATGAAACAATGAAGCCGGTTTATTCAAAAACCATGGCGGCCTACTATGCCGCTCTCTGCGCGACGATGGAGGATGTTACAATCCGCGTTTTTTCGGAAATTATTCCGGACGATGAAAACGTCGAAGCACTGGTGCGCGGAAAACTGAACGCATCAAACGACTATCGGGTCGGCACGCAGGTTCTCTCCCGCGGACGCAACAAACGCGAAAGTTCAATTCTCGGTGTTTCCGTTCCGGAAAAAACCATTCAGCATTATCTCTCTCTTTTCGCCAACGGAGCCCCTGCGCCGCACTCGCTGGAAGTATCCGGCCTCGCCGCGTTTTCCGCTTTTTTATTCAGCCGGGGCAGACAGACCGAAAATCAGACCGTTTGTCTGATCGAAAGCGGCGCGCGATGCACCTATGCCGCATTTATGCACAACAACCAGTTTCAGCTGATCAACCGGTTTGAGTGCGGCGGGGAACTGCTCCAGCGGCATGTCCAGCAGATGCTGGGGGTGGATCGCGAAATGGCCTGCGAAATTCTCTCCGGCGGATCGGTCGATCTGACCGCTCCGGTCCGGCAGGCCATGGGGCCGTTTTTGAAACAGCTTTCGATTTACCGCGAATTTGTCGAACGACAGTGTAAAAGTTCCGTTTCGGCGGTTTACCTGTCCGGCGGACTTTCAGCTTCCCCCTACTGGAAGTCCGCCGTTCGCGATGTGCTGAGTTTTGCGCCCGAAGAATGGAGTCCCTTCGAAAAAATCGACATTCTGCCGAATGCTTTTCCTGAACATCTGAAAGGGCAGGAATCCCGCTTCGCCGCCGCCGCAGGGGCCGCGCTGGCCGGAATGGAGGAATCATGAATTTCCAGGTTGATTTTTTAAAGAAAACGGAGCGGCGCTATCAGGGCGTTGTCAGCATGAAGGTGATGGCGCTCGGGTCGATGAGCGTTCTGGTCGGCATTGCCGTTGTGGTTTTTACGCTGGCCGGAATTTCCAAAATGTCAATGAACGCCGATCTGGGGCGGGCCCGGAGTGAATGGAGCCAGTTGAGTCCTCAGGCGGCCCGGATTCAGGCGTGTCTGGCGGCCATTGATACCAATAAGAGTACCTTGTCCCGGCTGGAGTCCTGGTCGGAGGGAGAAAAGCTTTCCATGTACAGCGTGCTGCGCGAAGTGCAGCGCGAAATTCCGGTGCAGATGGCGCTGGGTAATTTTTTTGCCGGGCTTGAAGATCCGGTCGATCCGGCCGGCGCGGTGTCCCGTTTAATCCGGCTCAGCGGACGGGCCGCCGGTGAAATGACGGCGGTGGATGCCAAACGGCAGCTTAACGACAACCGGGTTGTCCGCGGCTTTTGCGGCGAGATCCGGCTGGTGTCCTCCCAGCGGGAGTCCGGCGGGAACTGGATTTTCTCGATGGAAGGCCGCCGCCCGGTCGATGGAGGGACACCATGAACTGGTCCGTATTCACCCGCCGCCAGAAACAGATGGTTCTCGTAACCATCATCATGGCGGTTTTGCTGATCGTTCTGATGGTTCATTTTCTTGGACTGACAAAGCCGGCCTCAGAGCGCGGCGGCGCCGCCAAGCAGGAGATTCTGGATTTGCAGGGCAAGATTGAAAATGCGCGCAATCTGCTGATTCGGGAAGCCGGGGTCAATAAGGATTTGAAAGAAGTGGTTCAGCGGCTGGAGGCTCTTTCGGTCCATGTTCCCTCTCTGTCGGACCGCTATGCGTGGACCTACGAATATGTTTCCCGCTGCGCCACGCAATCTCAGGTGGTTCTCGATAATCTGGAAGAAATTCTGGTTACAGGCGATGCCGCCGGCAATCCGGACAAACCTTATGAAATCAGCATTTCCACCCGGTGCGGCTACAACCGGCTCGTCGAATTTCTCCGAAGATTGGAAACCGGAAATCCTCTGCTGAAAATCAAGCAGATTACCATTGATGCCATGCCGGATTCTCCGGAAGCGTCGCAGGTCCGCATTATCATGCAGTGGCCCGCCTCAATCAAAATTGAAAGGGGAGCAAAATGAACCGCACCGGTTTACCGGATTTTTATCGGATCGCGGCGGGGATCGTGATGACCTTTTCCGTTGCGCTGGTTCTTCCGGCGCAAACCGGTCTTCCGCCGGATGCCGATCTGTCGGAACTGGTTTTTGACGACACCCCGGCGGTCTCGCCGCAGGTGCCTGTCCCCGCCCCCGATCCTGTTCCCGATCCCGTGAAGGATCCTGTAAAAGAAAAACCGGTCACGGAAGTGCGGGATGCGACCCCCTTGAGAGATCCCTTTTGGCCGGTCGGATATTTTCCGGAAGGCTGGCAGCAGACACAGACCGGAGAAGATCCCGCAGCAATGGAAGGGGCCGGATGGAAAGCCGCCTCTGCGAAAATCCGGATCGGCGGAACCAGCATAATGGATGGAAAAGCGGCGGCCATTGTGAACGGTAAATTGAAAGTGGCAGGAGATCTGATTGAGGTTGTACATGAGGGGAGAACCTATCAGTGGCTGATTTCCTCCATCGATGCCAACGGACAGATCCATTTGAAAAAGCAACGTGTCAGGTAGAAAGGCAGGAGAAAAAATGAATACAAAAATCAGATTCCTATTCGCAACGCTGATGCTGGCCGCAATGGCTCAGGCTCAGGAAAGCGTGAAACCGTCCGCCGGTGTCAGTTCGAACGCAGTTCAGGAAGAGGCCGGTGAGGATACCGTCACCGTCGCGCCGGATGTGATCAGCAGCGGCGGTGTTATGAGCGGTGGACTCATTTCACTGAGTCTCAAAGAGGTGGAGCTGAACAGCGTGATTCGCATTTTTGCGACTCTCTCGGATGCCAATATCATCATTCCGGACCTTGGAGATGCGGCGGGTCTGGTCAAGATCGATGTGAATTTTAAAAATGTCGAGTGGAAACCCGCTTTGCAGGCCATCCTGGATACGCAGGGGCTGGAACTGTATGAAAAAGTTCCCGGTTCCACCGTTTACAGCGTTCGGATCAAAGTGGCGGATGCCCCCGAACCGATGGATGTAAAAAGCTTTAAGCTCAATTATGCAGCCGTCGCAGATGTCATGGAAATGATCAAGGAGCTGATTCCTGAACGGGGG
Organism: Pontiellaceae bacterium; assembly: GCA_025457785.1. Taxonomy (GTDB): domain Bacteria; phylum Verrucomicrobiota; class Kiritimatiellia; order Kiritimatiellales; family Tichowtungiaceae; genus Tichowtungia. The sequence goes on from JALOTS010000002.1 coordinate 19,217, forward strand.
AAAATGTCGGTTTTCCCGGCCCGCAATACGATTGTGGTTCAGAGCACCGCCGGTTCGCTGGTTGAAATTCAAAAAATGATTGAGGCCGTTGATCTTCCCCGCCAGCAGGTCTTCATCGAAGCCAAATTCATGGAACTCAGCGACAGCGCCTCTGAAAAACTCGGCATCGACTGGCAGGTCCTCGGCGGCTACGGTGCGGGTATTAACGGAATAGGCGGGGTTGCAAGTCAGAAAAACAGCAGTATGGAGACAACAAGAAAGTTTTACGACATCAACGGAGATCAATATGAGAACGTTGAGGATGTTACGGTGATTGACACGGTAACTCCTCCCATTATTTTGGAAAAACTGATTCCTACAGTGGAAACGGGGGTGATTGAAGAAAGCGCGACGGCCTTTGGTGCTGCATTATCGGCCTCCGATTTTAATCTGGTGCTGGCCGCTCTGAGGGAAACCGGCGGGACGAAGATCGTTTCCAACCCGAAAATTATCGTGGCGAATGAAGAGACGGCCACCATTCACATTGGAAATAAAAAACCCAATGTGCGGGGTTCCACGCAAACGGCCGGGGATTCGCAGAGTACCACGACGTACGGGCTGGATACCGCAGAGCCCTATTTTACCGACGGGATTAAGGTTGAGGTCACTCCGACCATTAACACCGCCGAAAACATTTCGGTCCGGATTCAGCCGACGCTTGACCGGCTGGATCTTATTCCGTTTACGGCGCCCGATGGAACTAAATTTTTCGGCAAGAGCACCAAGACGATTAATACGCTTTTTTCACTTGCCAGCGGGCAGACCGCCGCCATCGGAGGGTTAACAAAAACTTCCGATGATGAAGTGGAGCGCAAAGTTCCAATCCTCGGAAATATTCCGCTCCTCGGGCGGCTGTTCAGATATAACTCCAAAGTGAACGATCAGGCTGAAACCATTATTTTCGTGACGGTCGGGCTGGCCAATCCGGAAAATCTGGATATGGAAACCGGTCTGCCGGAAGGTTCGTCGCTGGCGATGCGGCATGACGCAAAACTGCGCACGGATCGACAGATCAAGGCGGAAGAACTGAATGTTCTCCGGCAGCATGAAAAGGAACGGGTCCAGGACAGTGTGAAAAAACTCCAGAATGCGGAACAGAGGCGCCTGCAGAAAAAGACGACTGATGAACAGCCCGGACTCAAACCTGTAAAAGCAACGGACGAACTGCGCGAAGAATATACGGTTATGGTCCAATCGGCGGAACCGGAAACGGTTCCGGATGAAACCGAAGCCGTTCCGGATGAAACCGAAGCGGCGCTGGCGGCCGAGCCGGAACCGGCTGTTGTCGAGTTCTCAGAAGAACCTTCTCCGTCGCTGATTCCGGAAGCAGAACCTCAACTGCTTCCTGCGGTCGCGGCACCCGCGCCGGTTGCGGTTGAACCCGCGCCGGCGCAGACCGTTGAGCCGCAGCCTTCTCCCGCCGCAGCGGAAGAAACGGCGCTCCCCGCCGGTGTGATTGTCATCGACGAATAAGCCGGCTCCGCGTTTCAGGCGGAAAGCGGGCGGTTTCCGCCCGCTTTTTTCATGCCGGGAACGCGAGGCGCCGCACCCGTATTTCATGAAATTCAGCCGCAGGCGCAAAGCAACTCAAAAAGGCGGTTCAGCGAACAGCGAAAGACGGGCCGGGTTCTCTCCTGCGGTAAAAATATTCCTTCTTCATTTTGGCATCGCGTCTTGCGGTCAAACCCTTTGCGATCTCAGCGCCTGCGAGGAAGATTTGACAGAATAATCCGGAGGCAGAACGATTATACATCGGATCCGGGGTGAGTCTTGGATCTCTTGTAATAACCGATGTGCTGGGAAAGAAGGCGAAGGCAGCTCGTATTGCGCTCCTGTTTGGCCTGCTGCATTCCTTTTTTCGCGGCTTCCACTGCGGCTTTAAAGTCGCCAAACTCGGCCAGCGCTGCCGCCTGAGTCATCAGGGTTTCCGCATCGGCGGAGCCCAGCTCAATGGCCCGCGAAATCAGTTCAACCGCCTTTTTCCCGTCGCGGGCCTGCGAGTTGCGGTCCGTCGCCAGTTTCCATGCGCGCTCTTTGAGAAGGACGGGCGAATTCATTTCGGGACTGGCCATTTCCGTTGTGCCGTCTTCACTGGCCTTCGAAATTTCAGTGGCGGTTTTGTTCAGGGAAATTCCCGCCAGAGTGAATTTCTGTTCGAGCGAGGTTTTATCAACGGCTTTGAGATAGGCCTCTCGCGGGGTAATGATGTCGTCCTGCACCAGTTGGAACAGACTGTCGGTGAAAGAACGCATTCCGACACTGTGTCCGGTCTGAATGGCAGTCGGGAGCTGATGGGTTTTCTGGTCGCGGATGTTGGCCCGTACGCCGGAGGTCGCGATCAGAATTTCGGCCGCAGCCACCCGTCCGTTGTTTTTTCGTTTGCAAAGAGTCTGCGCGATCACTCCGGTGAGGGTGTTGGCCAGCAGAGTGCGAATCTGGTTCTGACGGTCTCCGGGGAATTTATCGATAATACGGTCTATGGTGGAGGTTGCGGTGTTGGTGTGAAGTGTGGCGAAAACCAGGTGTCCGGTTTCGGCGGTTTCGAGGGCGATTTCAGTGGTTTCGAGGTCGCGCATTTCGCCGAGCAGGACGATGTCCGGATCTTCGCGCAGTGCGGCGCGCAGTGCGCCCGCAAAGCTGCGTGTGTGCCGGTACACCTCGCGCTGGGTAATCATGCAGTTTTTGGAGTGATGCAGAAATTCGATCGGGTCTTCGATGGTGATGATGTGGTCTGTGCGGGTCCGGTTGATGTAATCAATCATGGCGGCCAGCGTGGTTGATTTTCCGCTGCCGGTCGGGCCGGTGACGATGACCAGCCCTTTGGTGTGCATGCACAGTTCGCGCAGGACATTCATAAATCCGAGGCCCAGATCTTCCAACGAGGGAACCTGATCGGGAACCACACGGAAGACCCCGCCGACACCGTGGATGTCACGAAACGCATTGACCCGGAACCGTCCGGTACCCGCCAGCGTATAACCGAAGTCCGTGTCCCAGATGCTGTCGAGTTCCTCCCTGCTTTTTTCCGGCATGATTTCTTTCAGAATCATCTCGGCGACCGCCGGGCTGGTGACCGGACGGTCTGAAAGAAACCGGATTTCTCCGTCAACCCGGAGGCAGGGGAAATGGTTGGATGAAAGATGCAGGTCGCTGGCACCGCTTTCGACAGTAAATCTCAGCAATTCGTCAATCCGGTTCACGTTGTACTCCTGTTTTTAAATGCGGGCGATGGTCCCCGGGTTGTAGCAGGATGTATTCCAAAAAACGGCTTTTTTTGAAGGTTGTCATTAAACGTGTTAAAGCCTTGACGGCATCGCCGCTTTGCTGATTAATGCAGACCGCCTGCCTGTAATGGGATTTTTGTGCCTACCTTTAAATAGCGGAGTTTTACATGAAGAAAAAAGTGGTTGCTGTGAAAAAGAAAAAAGATAATAAAAAGGGTTCACCCGCCAAAAAAGCGCCGGTTTTAAAGCCTGCCGCCAAAAAAGCGCCGGCTTCAAAGCCTGCCGCTAAAAAAGCGCCGGCTTCAAAGCCTGCCGCCAAAAAAGAATCGGACAGGAAGATGGAGGCGAAGAACGGCGGGGTGAATAAAGAAACAGGAAAAAAGACAGACGTGAAAAAAGCGCCGGGGGACGACGTCGCGGCAAAAAATTCCGGAGGAAAGTCTGTTGTGAAAAAATCTGCGGATGAGTTGGAGAAAAATCAGGTGAAAAAAAAGCTTCCGGAAATCTCGATTCCGAATGAAGAGATGCAGGATGCGCCTGATCTGGATGCGCTGCAGGCTCCCGCCATATTGGAAGATGCGCCGGTTTCGGTGATGCTTCGCGAAGAACGGAATGAAAAAATCAAGGAACTGATTGCGCTGGCCTCGGAACACGGCTTTTTGACGAATGAGGATATCGAAGAGGCGCTTCCTGAAGATTTGGTGGTTCCTGAAGATGCTGAAAAGGTCATCGCGCTGCTGCGAAGTATGGAAGTCGAAATTATTCGCGCCGATGATGTCGAGGATTTTAAAGCCCGCATGGAGAAAGAGGAGCGCGAAAAGCAGAGCGCCCGCAGTGACGTGCTGGATGATCCGGTTCGGATGTATTTGAAGCAGATGGGGCAGGTGCCGCTGCTCACCCGTGAACAGGAAGTCGAAATTTCCAAACGGATTGAGGAGGCGGAACAAAACACGACCCGCCTGTTCAACCGGATCGGCTGCGCGGCGGAAGCCTATCTCGGTGTGATTGAAAAAATTGAAACCGGAAAACAGCGCTTCGACCGGATCGTGAGCGATAAACATGTTGAATGCCGCGATGATTATTTTGCTGTTCTGCCGAAAGTCCTGCAGGGAATCCAGCGCAATCAGTATCTCTCCAACAAATATTTCATTGAAATCGTTAAGGAAAAAAACGCCGATGCCCGCGAAAAAAGCCAGAAGCTGTTCGATGGCGCGCAGGCCCGTCTGTCCGAATATTTCGGCCAGTTGCATTTTAAGCAGAAGGCGATTGAAGATATTGTTCCTCTGGTTGATCCGTGCCACAAGGAACTCCACACGTTGCTGATTGAAATCGAACGGCTCGAGAAGAGCCGGTCGAAAACAGCCGATGAAAAGCTGGGTGAAGCCAGAAAACGGGTAAAGGAACTGGAGGAAAAAGTACACATGGAGGCCGCCGCCTTTATGGAGCATCACCGGCTGTTGCGCACCTGGTTGCGCAAGGGACTTCAGGCAAAGACGGAAATGATTGAAGCCAACCT
>JALOTS010000107.1 GCA_025457785.1 Pontiellaceae bacterium
GACAGCCTTCAGGGCGATCTTGCTGGCAGGAGTCAATGCAAAAGAGCCTTCATGATGTTGAAAATCAAATCTTCCCAAGCCGTTTGTATATTTCTCATCAATCATTGTACTCATTGAATTGTTCATCGGGCTCTTGTTCTTTTCTATAAATCGAACATCAGAATCACTTTCAAAAATGGGTGCGCCCATTTTTGTAAAGTGCATTCATTGGTTCTGCAATTCTTTCTTCTTTAGGTGTTTTGCTCCGATCCCCAAGGCTAGGCAAATGAGAAATCCTGATCCAATCACCACGTTGAAAATGATGAAATCTCTGTGCATGTTCTCGTATGGAACAACCGTTATGACTTGCCCGGCGAGAAACCAAATCAAAAGAAGAGTTGCAAGACCGAACATGGCAGTTGGCGATCGCCACAAAATCAGGTCTGTTGTTTTGAATCCTTTCATCTCTCTATCTTCCTTTGCAGAACATTTAACGAGCGTCATGAAGGGCTTTCATAACGGGAAAACGAGGGTATCGGCCGGTTTGGTTGCCGTCAAATAGTAACCGGGGATGTTTTAGTGCTACTATAGAAATCATTGCCGCTTTGCTGCCCCGCAATAACGGAGCCCAGCTCGACTGCGTCTTGGTTCTGCCCTTAATTATTTTGATCGCATTCTTTCCTGATTTCGGCTTTGCCGCCGCAGGTCGATGTTCAGCGATTAATCGTGACAGGATCAACCGCATCCAGAAACGGGAAGCGATTAAAATCTGTATCCCGTGTGTAGATTGTTCGAATGCCGTTTTCTCTCATCAGGATCGCTGTATGCGCATCAAACACCAGATTGCCCGTAATTCCTGAAACTTCGGCAAACACGTCGGCGGCCACATGTCGATGCCGATCGGTTTCAGTAAGAATGCCAAGGCTCGGAGAGGCAAATAAGGAGTCGATGAATGCCCATGCCTGTTCGTGCGTAAACGGGCGGGACAGAACGCGAGGATGCGTCACCACGCGGAGGAATTCGTAAACAATCCCCCACGTAAGATACCATGGAATTTTTTGCGCCCTGAATAACATCAGAAGTTCGCGGCATCGGATGTGTTCGGGGCAATCTTTGTCCGCGCCATAGATCAGCACATTGGTATCGACAACGAACATGGCTATCCCTCCATCGTATTATAGAGAGCATCCCGGCTGGCCACATTCACGCGAAGCCCGCCACTGCTGAATTCCGGCAACGGCGACAGATCGACTTCTCGCAATTTGGGCTCCACGGCAGCGCGAAGCGCGGCTTCGACCAATTCGGTCATAGTTTGCCGTCGGCGGGCGGCCTCGCGCTTGACTGCGATCATCGTCACATCACTGATATTGAGTGTCATTTTCATATGGATAACCATATCAGCCGGTTTATTTTCCGTCAAATCGTTACCGGGGATGTTTTAGTGCTACTGTAGAAATTATTTTGTCCTTAATTATTTTGATCGCATTCTTTTCCAACTGAATTGCCAGGCGTTCATCACGTATCGGACCGTTTGTTTTCAGCTTATTTTTGCCGGGTTCCTTACGCTTGAAGAAAGGTCAGCTTCCCGTCTGCCACATCGATCATAACGGGTTTATCGGCGACCACTTCGCCGCGCAAAATCGCCTCCGCCAACGGATCTTCCAAATTCCGCTCAACCGACCGGCGCAACTGCCGCGCACCGTAGGCTTTGTCGAATCCTTTTTTGATGAGGAATTGCTTCGCCTCTTCCGACAGCTCCATCGTGATTTTCCGTCCGGCCACCCGTTCCTGGACACGGGACACTTCGAGACCGAGAATGACTTCGATATCTTTTTCGTTAAGCTGGCGGAAAACAATAATGTCATCCAGACGGTTCACCAATTCCGGCTTAAACGTCTCTTTGCAGGCGGCCATCATGCTGTTTTTGAGCTTATCGTAATCGCCCTCTTCACGACCCGGTGAAAATCCAAGTCCGCCCTTCGAAACATGCGTGGCCCCGACGTTGGATGTCATAATGACAATCGTGTTGCGAAAATCCACACTTCGTCCGAGACTGTCGGTTAAACGGCCTTCCTCAAGAATCTGCAACAGCATGTGCATCACGTCCGGGTGGGCTTTTTCAATTTCATCGAAAAGCACAACCGAATAGGGACGGCGGCGCACCCGTTCAGTCAACTGACCGCCCTCCTCGTGGCCGACATAACCGGGCGGCGAACCGACCAGCCTCGACGCTGAAAATTTTTCCAGATATTCGGACATATCAATTTGAATCAGCGCATCCGGATCATCAAACATAAACCGGGCCAGCTCTTTGGCCAGCATGGTTTTTCCCACGCCCGTCGGGCCGAGAAAGGCGAACGATCCGATCGGGCGGCGCGGATCTTTGAGCTCGGCGCGCGACCGGCGCAGCGCCCGGCTGATGGCCGACACGGCTTCGTTTTGACCGATGACCGATTTCTGAATTTCCGCCTCCATCTTCAAGAGTTTTGCAAGCGCCTGTTCGCCCATCTTATCGACCGGCACGCCCGTCCACTTGGAAACCACAATCCGGATTTCCTCTTCGTCCACCACGGAAATATTTTCTTTCTGCTCCGACTCCCACTTTTTCATGGCGGCATCGAACTCTTCTTTTGCTTTGCGCTCCACATCGCGCATCGCGGCAGCCTCTTCAAACTTCTGCTCGCGGATCGCCACATCTTTTTTATGCTGCGCTTCCAGCATCCGCTGGCGGATTTCCTGAAACTCCGGCGGCTTGACCATATTCACGATATGACTGCGCGCCCCCGCCTCATCCATCAGATCAATGGCCTTGTCCGGAAGAAAGCGGTCGGGCAGATACCGGGATGAAAGTTTCGCGGCGGCATCCAGCGCGGCATCCGTGATTCTGGTGTGATGATGTTCTTCATATTTCGGACGCAATCCCCTGAGAATCAGAACTGTTTCCTCGATCGTCGGCTCTTTCACGATCACTGTCTGGAAACGCCGTTCAAGCGCCGCGTCTTTTTCGATTGATTTGCGGTATTCATTCAGAGTGGTTGCCCCGATGCACTGCAGCTCACCGCGTGAAAGCGCCGGTTTGATGATATTGGCCGCATCCATCGTCCCTTCGGCGGAACCGGCACCGACAATCGTATGCAGCTCATCCAGAAACAGCAGCGTGTTTTTCGTTTTACGGATTTCATCCATCACCGCTTTAATCCGTTCCTCAAACTGGCCGCGGTATTTTGTGCCCGCCACCATCAGCGCGAGATCCAGCGTGACCACTTTCTTTCCGGCCAGAAGCTGCGGAACCGTGCCGTCCGCAATGGATTGGGCCAGCCCTTCAGCGATAGCGGTTTTCCCAACCCCGGCCTCGCCGAGCAGAACCGGATTGTTTTTTGTGCGGCGGCAGAGAATTTGAACCACACGTTCAATTTCATTGTGACGGCCGATCACCGGATCCAGTTCGCCCTTTCTCGCCATTTCGGTCAGGTCGCGGCCAAAGGCATTCAGCGCCGGCGTTTTGACGGCATGTCCGTCCGGAACCTTTTGCTGCGTTCCGTACGGCGCCGGTTCTTCTTCATTCACCTCCATCGAACCGTCATAGTCCGGATCGAGCATCGCCATAATTTCTTCGCGTGCTTCTTCGAGATCGACCCCCATATTTTCCAGTACGCGGGCGGCAATTCCTTCGCCTTCATGAAGCAGACCGAGCAGAATATGTTCCGTTCCGACATAGCTGTGGTTCAGCGAACGTGCCTCGCTGGCCGCCAGCGCCAGCACCTTTTTCGCACGCGGCGTAAACGGAATATTACCGCTCATCTTGGTATCGGCGCCCGTGCCGACCGCCTTTTCGACTTCGAGCCGCAGCGACTGCAAATCGACACCCAGCGACTGAAGCGCACTCACCGCCACGCCGCTTCCGAGCGCAACCAATCCGAGCAGAATATGCTCCGTTCCGACATAATTATGATTGAACTGCTCCGCCTCTTTGCGGGCCAGATGCAGAACGCGCTGGGCTCTCGGTGTAAAATTTTCCATAAGACTCCTCTCAAAACCGGCCCGTGATTATTCCAGAACGGAAGTTTAATTCAAGCTATGCGTAACAGGTAATCCAACGTATTTTTCATGGCCGATCCCGGTTCCAGGATCCGGAACTGAGGGCAGCCTCCATTGCGCACCCGTAAAAGAACCGCCAAACCGGGCGGGAGCAGACGGGACTGCAAAGAAATGCCGAACGGAGCGCCGCCGGACCGGAATCGGTTCATCCGTCCAAAAAATCGGGAGGGTTCGGAATGGATTTACCCTTGACCCTCTTCCGCCGGAAGCGTAGATTTCCGGCCTTTCACGCTGGTCTTTGAAAAGGAGAGTGGGCCCCCGGTCCGCTCTTTTTTGCTCAAGGGCCTTGTTGTTTTGGTTTTTTGAAATCGGGAGGGAATGATGAACAGCGAACTGAGTGCCGTTGTAGAATACATGGAGCGCGAACGCGGAGTTGACCGGGAAACCATTATTGAGGCCATAGAATCCGCACTGCAAAATGCCGCCAACAAAAGCCTGACGGATGCAGAGGATCTGCGTGTCGTCATCAGTCGCGAAACGCTTGATATCAAGGCGTTTGCCCGCAAAAAAGTCGTTCTCGCCGTCAATGACCGTTATAATGAAGTCAGTCTGGCCGAGGCCCGGCGTTCCAACCCGTCCGCACAACCGGGTGAACTGATCGAGATCGAATCGACCCCGCGCAATTTCGGGCGCATCGCCGCCCAGACCGCCAAACAGACCATTCTGCAGCGCATCCGTCAGGCGGAAAAAACCCGCATTTTTGCGGATTACAAAAACCGCACCGGGGAAATTATCACGGGAACCGTGCGGCGCTTCGAACGGAGCACGGTCGTCATCGAGCTGGATCACGGAGCCGAAGGCATCATGCCCTCGAAAGAACGCGTTCCGACAGAGGAATATGAAATCGGCGAACGCATCCGGGCCTATATTGTCACGATTAAAGAACGCGAATCCGGCCCTGAAATTCTGCTTTCACGGGCTCATCCCGATTTTGTCCGCCGCCTGTTTGAGCTGGAAGTCTCTGAAATCGCCGACGGCACGATGGAAATCCGCGGAATTTCCCGCGAGCCCGGATACCGCAGCAAAGTGGCGGTCATTTCACACGACGAACGGGTTGACCCCGTCGGCGCCTGTGTGGGAATTCGCGGAATGCGCGTTAAAAACATTGTCCGCGAACTGAACGGCGAAAAAATTGATATCGTCCGCTGGAGCGATGACATCAAAACGCTGGTGATTAATGCGCTGGCGCCGGCCAAACTCAAAACGGTTGAAGTGAACGAACCGACCCACACCGTAACCGTTACGGTGGATGCCGACCAGCTCTCACTGGCCATCGGGAAACGCGGCCAGAACGCCCGCCTGACCTCCAAGCTGATCGGCTGGCGCGTTGACATCCAGAAGGATGAAGAAGCCATGAATTTTGAAGAACGCGTTGCCGCCGCCGTCTCCGGACTGGTCGCGGTTCAGGGTATCGGTGAAGAATGGGCGGAAAAACTGGTTTACGCCGGATTTCTCACCATCGAAGGGATTATGGCGGCCGATCTGTCCGACCTCGAAGAAATCGAGGGGGTTACCCCCAAACAGGCGCAGGCGCTTTGGAGCGCCGCTGAAAAAGCCTACACAGCAAAACATGGTGAAATTAAAGAATGAGAGTACACGAACTAGCCGCTGATTTAGATGTAACCGTCGAAGAACTTCTTGAAATCCTCCGTGATGTGGAGATTCAGGCCGAAGACGGGCACAGCCTTCTTGCCGACAACGAAGTCGCTGTTGTCTGCGATGAACTGGGCTTCGCCTCCATTGAAGAGGCGCGCGCCGCCAATGCAAAAAAAACGGTCGCGTCCGACGAGCCGGAGAAACCCGGAATTCTTCCGGCCGTGCCGCCTCCGATTCTCCCCGAACCGGTTGCGGAAGAGTCCTCCGGAGGATCCCCCGGCCTCCTCGTTTTCGCGAAACCTCAGGTCGCCGTGAAAGAACTGGCCGAGAAAATGGGTGTCAAACCCAATCAGTTGATTGCCGAACTGATGCGAATGAATGTCTTCGCGTCGATCAATCAGGATATTGACATCAAAATCGCCAGGCAAATCGGGGAAAAACACGGATTTACCGTCGAACAGAAGAAAAAAGACAAGCCGCAGGCAAAACCGGCGGAACCCGTGCCGCACAAACCGGCGGCGCAGAACGAAAAAGACCGTCCCGAAGATCTTGAAATCCGCCCGCCCATCGTCACCTTCATGGGACACGTTGATCACGGTAAAACCTCGCTGCTGGACCGGATCCGAAACACAAAAGTGGTCGCCACGGAATCCGGCGGGATCACCCAGCATATCGGTGCCTACACCGTCGATATGGATGCGCGCAAGATCACGTTCCTCGACACGCCCGGCCATGCCGCGTTCACCGCGATGCGCGCCCGCGGCGCGAATGTAACGGACATTGCGGTGCTGGTTGTCGCCGCCGATGACGGCGTAATGCCGCAAACGGTCGAAGCCATTAACCACGCCAAAGCGGCAGGGGTCTGCATCATTGTTGCCATGAATAAAATGGATCTGTACGGCACAAATCCGGATCGGATCAAGCAGCAGCTTAACGAAAACGGGGTAATGGTTGAAGACTGGGGCGGACATATCGGCTGCATTCCGGTCAGCGCCGCAACCGGTACCGGGATTGATCAGCTTCTGGACCGCATCACGCTGGAAGCGGAAATGCTCGAACTGCGGGCAAATCCGCACAGGAAAGCCACCGGCTACGTCATTGAAGCGCGAATGGAGCCGGGCATGGGCCCAACCGCCACATTGCTGGTCCGGGACGGCACACTCAAGATCGGCGACAGCGTTCTTTGCGGCGCCCAGTGGGGCCGCATCAAAGCACTGGTGGACGATCAGGGAAAAAAAGTCCGCACCGCAGGCCCCTCCCATGCGGTAAAGTGCATCGGCCTCACCGGAGTTCCCGGTGCCGGCGACGAGTTCTCGATCTGCGCCAGCGCAAGTGAAGCCAGAGAGCTTTCGGAGGCGCTGCTCGCCGAGATTAAATCCTCGGATCTGAGCCAGACCGCACGGGGGAAAATCTCGCTCGATGACCTGTTCGGACAGGCGGGCGCCACTGAAATAAAGGAACTGAACGTCATTCTCAAATGCGATGTTCAGGGTTCCGTTGAAGCCATTGTCGGTTCGCTTAACGGGATCAAAAGCGAAAAGGTGAAGCTGAGAATTCTGAATAGCGATGTCGGAAATATCACTACCAACGATGTCATGCTGGCCAGCGCATCAAACGCCATTATTTTGGGATTCCATGTTGCCAAGGAAAGCGGCGTGACCG
>JALOTS010000108.1 GCA_025457785.1 Pontiellaceae bacterium
ACATAGGGTAATTTAAGCGCGGGACACCCAAAACCGCAATCGCTTCGTTGCAAATCAACGACTTATATCAAGAAATTAGCATTGCTCGGAACTCAGGAACAAAATCCTTCCAAACTGCGGAAAACTTTTCGCCGGAGCGGGCAAACGTGCGCACCGAAAAGAAAAGGCGAAGAAGGAAGCGGTTTAAACGCCTTGAACGAGGCCGTCAGGCCGCTTCAACGAGCGCAGCGTTTCAACGGTTTTAACGCCTTCAACGAGGCCGCTTTGGCCGGACTGGACAAGTTGGTCCATATCCACAAGACCACTGTAACTTGCTCGAACCCACCGAGAACCGATAGGCTTCGGCTTTTACAGATGGGGCCTTTCCTCCGGAGACATATTAGAAATCACAAATCCTAAAATGATCAGCCCGAGCAGAATAATCCCCCCGATAATTTTAGCGTTGATTTTGCCGCGAACTTTTTGGTGTTTCGCTGAAACTAAAGGATGAAACGTCTGCTTACAGGCGGGACACCGTATCATCGTCGTCGGACCAACCCGCTTGTCATCGTATTGCAACTTCGCTCTACACTTCGGACATGTGCTTTCGACGATCATAGCTCAACTCCTCTCCGCTCAAATTGCGCCAACAGCATGGCACAACCAAGCTCCGCAAACAGCCCGATGGCGGGCTGCTCGACTAACTGATCTTCTGTGTAGGCGTGCGTTGTCATTTCAAAATCATTTACCGCGAATCGGCGGCTCTTTCTGCCAGTCTACCTGCATTTCTTCGAGAATGAAGCGGGCAAAGGGCTCAATGTCTCCGCCGGTTGAGGCTTTTTCCAGCGCGGCCATATACGCAGTCCGCCGCGCCGTACGCACAATCGTCCAGGGATAACCCGCCGACGCCAGAAAGAAATTCATCACAAACCGGGCCAGCCGTCCGTTTCCATCAAAATACGGATGGATGAATCCGAACAGAAAATGACCCAGCACAGCGCGCACCACAGGTTCTTTCTCGGCTTGAAGACAGTCAAACAGCGCGTCCATTGAATCGGAAACGGCAGTATATCTAGGCGGGACATGCTTTGAGCCGCGGATATAAACCGGGCCGTTCCGGTGCCCGGCCAGCCGGTGTGCTTCCAGCAGACCGGACTTAACCGCCTCGTTGAACAAGGCGCGGTACCAGTCCGGATAACCGTCGCATACCGTCTGCGCGGCATCTTTCCCGCTGACGGCAGACCGGACGGCCTCTTTCACCAGCTTGAAAGCCTCAAAATATCCTTTAGCCGCCATCGCATCCCGCAACTGCCGGTCTTCAGGATCGGCCTCCGGGTTCCAGTTTCTGCTGCGGATTCGTTCAATCAGATCGGGACTGACCCGATACCCTTCAATCGACAGCGAGTTATAGGCGTCATTCACATAAACTTCGTCGATGCCCTTCAGGCAGGTCTCAACGTTCCGAACCGGTACCGGATGAATGCCGTCAAAAACGGACAGCACCGGATCGCGCATCGACCGGAACATCGCCTGAATCCGCCCGGCATAAGGCGAAACCATCCGTGGTCCGGAAGCCAGCGCCGGTTCCGCCTGATCGAACGGATTTTCACGCCTGGCCGGGATTCCAGCCGCCTGAGCCGCTGACTCCATGGCGCGAACTTTGGCTTCATCACCGAGGAATGCATAAGCACCCGCAAAACGTCCGGCGAGCGCGGGAGAACGGTTTTCAAGCACCACCCGGATCAGCGAGCCGATGTCCGGCACCGCACGAAGCGCCAGTTCGGCATTGACCGGATTGAAGCGGAAATAGGCTGGCGGCAACCGGCAGAGCGCATGCGCCAGCGGCATCACGCGCAGACCGTCCACCGACACCACCTCGGCAGGCAGACTTTTTGCGTCCTCGTAAACCAGCACCGAGGTTTCATGCGGCAGATTCAGCAGTGTCTTTCCGCTATGCGCGGTCACGGCCACTACCTGACGCGGAACCGTAGTCGTGCCCACCTGCAGTTCCAGCGAAGCCACAGCGTTCAGGCAATAGTCATCACCGAACCGTTCCGTCAGATAGGTTGCCAGAAAATTCCAGAAGGACGCATACCATGCCGTGCTCTCACCGGCATCTACGCCCGGCCGCACCAGAAAATACCAGCCCTTGACAATATCTTTGAGATAGCCTGCCTGCCGCAGAATCTCCCGGTCCGCCCGTTGCAAATTGGCAGACTTCAGCACCCCCTTCGGCGCGGCCTTTACGGCGCGATCGAGAGCCTCCGCAAGCTTCTGATGTTTGGTCGTCGGCATAGTGAAACCATCCGTTACTGTGTTATCCGGATACCATCAACTGTGTTATTAAGCAATCATCAACTGTGTTATTCTACGGAATCAAAGCCCGGCTGCTTGGATCATAAAATATGCAAACACCTGATTATCAGCAAGAAAACAAACTTCGTATTCTGTGTTATTCGGCATGGTTTCCCCGATCGGTCAAGTATGGGTCAAGTTATGGGTCAAGTGATTTTCTGTATGGGAGTGCGTTGTCATGGGTTAATCCATGCCATTGGTACGTAGTTTAATACGCAGTTTATTTATTAATACGTAGTTTAGGTTTTTTCCCATTGGGCACCCCGTCCGGAACCGCCTTCAACGAGGCCGTCAGGCCGCTTCAACGAGCGCAGCGTTTCAACGGTTTTAACGGTTTTAACGAGGCCGCCAGGCCGTTTCAACGAACGCAGCGTTTCAACGGTTTTAACGTTTTCAACGAGGCCGTCAGGCCGTTTCAACGCATTATATAGGGAAAAGGCAAAATCATTATGGGCAAAATCATTTTTGTGTGAACATGCTCATAACTTACTTTCAATCAAAGGATTATAATGAACGTACCCGTATAGGGTGTAACCCTGCCGAAGAGAAAGACTGCGGTAAAAACAAGGATTTAATCCTGTCAGACGTAAGACTTTGGTTGCGGCTCCGCTGCCTTGGTGGAATCAGCCGCTGGTATAAACGACAGCAATAAGACCGACCTTATACGTCTTTCCATCAACCTCAACGGTTTCTGTAACACTGTTCCAATCCATGGTTTCAATGGCCTTGCCAAGGGTATAGGAATGTTGCAAATCATCGCTCTGAATCTGTCCATAGCCTGGAATGATTGAGGTTGTGATATAGTCGCCCGCTTTGATCTCTCCATTTATGTTGGATACCCAGACCCGGCCCTCGCCCAGTGCGTTGACAACCGCAAAGCGTTTCCCCTCCTGCTCCGTGTACCAATGGTCTCTCGGAAGGGGTGCGGCTTGAACCATTACCCCGAAAACCGCTTTGTCATTTTCCTTTTCTGCCAGCATGACCGTGGGAAGCGTGGATGAAAGCGATACGTTGCCGTCTTCGTCTATACGATATTCTGTTTTGCCGGTCGCTGATACGATCAGTCCGGGTTTGATTTTGTTCGGATATTTTTCAGCTAAAATGACCTCATGGCCGCCCGTGAAGGGGCCATAGTTTATTCCGGGGCCGCCGGCATACACATCCCACCCCTGGCCACTGGCGTAGATACCGAATCCCCGTCCGCCGGCGGACGTGAAGTAGCCGCCATAATTTACTGCATTGGCATCCGTATTATTGGCATCTCCGTAGACCGCCGTACCGTTCCTTCCCTGCGAGATTGCACGAAGGCCCTGACTGTCGCTTCCGGTCGCTTTCGCAAGAACCCCGCGCCCTTCGGAACCTTCCGCCACGAAGTATCCACCCCAGTTGGTCCCGGCAGAAGCACTGGATGCCCTTCCATAAACCCCGCGTGCGGAATCGCCTGCGGCGGTGAAGTAGCCGCCGTAGTTTTCCACATCGCCGTTTTCGCGGCCTCACCATATACGCCTCTGCCTCGCTCGCTGGAGGATTTCCCGTACACCCCGTACGTTATCATTGTTCCGGTGGAAGAGGCATACCCATGAAGGCCTGTGCCTTTGTCGCTCGTGCTCTTTCCATAGACACCAAATGTTTCGCCGCTTGGATTGTTTGCCATTCCATAAACACCGCAGCCATCTTCGCTCTGGCTGATTCCCCGTACACCATAGTTTGTGCCTGAAGTTGAGACAGCCAAACCGGCAACACCGACCCCGTCGGGACTGTTGGCGGTGCCATACACCCCTTTTGTACTTCCCGTCAGTGCCATGGCATACCCGTCCACGCCGACGCCCTCGGTGCTTCTGCTTTCGCCCATTACCCCTTTGTTGACACCCGTGGTGGCCTGGGCGAGTCCTTTTACACCGATTGCTTTTGTGCCGGTGCCGACGGAAAGGCCGTTAACCCCCATGCCGTCACCTTGGTTGTATGCCGAAACCGCGACTCCATCCGGGCTGTTGACCTGTCCTTCTACGCCAATTGTAAAGCCGGACAAACTCGTTGCTTCGCCCTTCACGCCAACCCCGGATGAGCTGGCGGCCTGGCCATACACCCCCCATGTATTGCCCGATCCACTTAATGCATACCCATTCACGCCTATACCGTTTATGCTGTAGCTTATTCCGGAAACCCCCTTGGCCAATCCTGTGCTTGCCGTTGCAGTGCCATATAATCCGGAGCCGGCTGTGCCGGTACAGACACCATCGACACCGCGCCCCGCATAGTCGGTTGATTCCCCCGCGACACCCTTAGCCGGTCCTTTACCCCGAACACCGGCACCTCCGCTTGTCGTTTGGCCTAGAACACCATCCGTATAGTTGACTGCGGACGAGGAATAGCCTGCAATGGCGGAGGACCACATGGCAGTGCCCGTATTTGTAACGGTCAGCACGCTCGTATCACTGGCACCCACAATCGCGCCTCCACTTATTCTGGCAAACTCGGAAGCCTGCCAGCCATCAAGCGTGTCGGCATCAACGCCGCTGCCCGATCCATCGCCATTCAAAACAATCGTCATTACCTCGCTGTCACGCGCAATTTGCGAAGCGATACGAGCTTCGGATACGGTTCCACTTGTAATCTCGTTGCCGGAATGCACATGAGAATCGGCCGCAAATGCGCTGGAATCCATCCCATCGAGAAAATCCGCATTCAACGTCGAACCGGGGCCATCCAATGAAAGAACAATGGGGCCGACTTCGCTATCGCGTGCAATCGTGCTATCAATTCTTGCCGCCGCCACCGTGCCCGAGGTAATGGCGGCCCCCGAATGGACATGAATACTGTTTGCGAATTCGCTGGAATCCATCCCGTCGAGAAAATCCGCGTCGAGCGTCGAACCTGAGCCGTCTGCGGCCAGCACCATCGGGCCGATCTCACTGACGCGCGCAATCGCACTGTCGATTCTTTCCTCAGCCACCGTGCCTGAAGTAATTGCTGCACCCGAATGAGCATGTACCGCATTGGCAAAACCGTTTGAATCCTTTCCATCAAGCGTATCCGCATTGGCAGCAAAGTCAGCATTATCCGAACTGAATGCATAAGGTGCCGAAGTCAGACGATGCCGAGGAGCCATCTCCGAGTCCCCCGCAACCTGAATACCCAGAAAATATTGTTTATCAAAATCGAGATCCAACGGATTAACCACCGGTTGAACCGAGCCAAGCACCACACTGAAAAGACCATTACTCACCGCCACATCCGGGTGAACCTCGGACCACAAGACCGTTCCATCCTTTTCTACAGTGTATATCTTGAACTCAATCTCAAGAGCCGGATTGTTCACAGGCTCACCATCCGAACCGGTCAGTTGTCCCTGATAACTCATAAACATCGGCACCCCGGCATAACCCGATAAGGGAATCAAAAACAACAAAACCAATTTTCCGCAAAACAACGATAACCCTTTTTTAGTAATAAACATTTTCCCCTCCGTGTCTAACTCATGTGACATCAAGAATCCCGGCGACAATCGCCTCATCCACGTGCTGATACATTACAAGTGTATGCGGTGTCAACAGTCCCCTCTAATAAGAAAAAATGATGGTGAATAACAAGCTTCTTGAATGATCAAGGATTGTGCAGCCGATAAAACATGACCGCTTCAGTTGTGGGAATTACTACGGGATTCGTGACCCCCGACGGAGCATTTACCCAACCGTTTGTCAGGCTGGAGGTTTCCTGCAAAATCCAATTCGTGTTACAGGAGTTCCACGATATGATGATCTCTCCCATTCCGCCGGCTGCGATGTTCAGGAAGGGCGCATTTTCCACTTGTATCGCTTGCGGCACCCAGAATCCTCCGTCTATCCGATAGCTTCCGCCAGACAGATTGCCCGTATCGAATTGACCAATGGTTCCACACACGGAATAGACACTGCCGGTTGAAGTTCCACCTCCGCCATCAAGGGTTGACCAATTAACAGAATTGGTTTGAGCCGGAGCGGCGAGAGTGGAAACCATAAAGACCGTCGCAATGATGATGCGCGTGACCCATGTTAATTTTAAATGCGTTCTCATTTTATTCTCCCGAACAAAAACCGTCCTTAATGACAATTAGTTAAGCCGTTTAAACTGATCGCAGTCAACGATATTAGGCCAGCAAAAGGGTCAGCCCGCACATTGAGAGCAAAAGGGTCAGCCCGCACATTGCGTCATTTTGGCTGAAAAGAGGCCGAGCCGCCTGGTTTATATTTTTTGCAACCCTTTTCATTAGCAGGTTGCGGATTGATTCTTCTCGATGTGTTCAACCACATCCCTTCGAATCCTTGGACGTTTCTTTGTGCCTTAGATTCTTCGTTCAAAATCTTACCACCCGCTCCCGCTGGTGCAGACTTCGGAGTAAGACGGAGAACTTCTGACGTCTGAATTTCCCCTCTGACCCCCTTGGAGGTCCCTCTGTGGTAAAAAATCCTCATCTTCGGATGAATCTTATTCCTGTACATTTTCCTATTATGCGGGTTTATTTCCTGTTTGGTATCCGTTGGGTACTATTCGTTCATTATCCGCACTGGTTTTTGGTCGTTCTGTTTAACAGGGAGTCTGTATGAATATCTTTTTGAGTCGGTCTGTCCGTTTTTTTGCCGGTGTCCTGCTTGCGGGGGCGGCGTGGTGTCCGCAGCAGTCTTTTTCTCAGACCTTTTCGGATGAGTTTAATACACTGAACCCATCGGTCTGGACTCAGGCTGACCGGGGTGAGCTGGCAGTTCGCGACGGCGTGCTGGCTCTGAAAGACTGCTATGTCCATGCGGGGGATCTTTCCTGGAAGAATTACGAATTGGAGTTTAAAGCCCGCGCCCCGAGCGATGCCGATACGGTGCGGATTTTTGCCGGATTCCGCTACAACTCAGATCAAAACCGCTATGTTTTCGGACTGCGCGGCGGGAACAACAATGATCTGTTTCTGGCACGTTACGGAGATCGGAATAAGGATGCGTTATTAGATATA
>JALOTS010000109.1 GCA_025457785.1 Pontiellaceae bacterium
CGCGGGTTCCGGCATGCCAGGCGGCCTGCGCGCTGAGCGCGGTGGTGCTGCCGGTAAAATGCTTTTCCAGCAGTGCGGCGATTTTAATTTCAGAACTCATGTCCAGACAGTTGTTTGATGCGGCGCCGTCGGTTCCGATGGCAACCTGCATTCCGGCGTTCACGGCCTCGGTAAAACAGAACTTGCCGGAAGCCAGTTTCATGTTGGAAACCGGACAGTGCAGCGCCTTCACTCCGCGCTTTACCAGCAGCTCCAGTTCAGACGGCTCCAGCCAGATGCAGTGAGCCGCCGTCACGTTCGGGCCGAGAAAACCGATGGAGTCGAGATATTCCGGCGGGCGCATTCCGTGTTTGGCAATACAGTCAGCCACCTCCTTTTGCGTCTCCGAAAGATGCGTATGAATCATCAGGCCGTGTTCATCGGCAAATTCTTTACACCAGCGCAGAGATTTTTTGGAAACGGTATAAATGGCGTGCGGACCGAGCTGGAAAACAACACGGTTGCTGTACTGCTTCCGTTCCTCCAGCAGCCGTTTGTTCTGCGCGATTTGTTCCTGCGCTTTGGACGGATCGTCAAAATCGAAAAAGACGGGAGCGAGGGCGGCGCGCAAACCCATCTCCTCCACGGCGCGGGCGGTTCCGTGCCAGAACCAGTACATATCGTTAAAAAACGTTGTGCCGGATTTAATCATTTCCAGACAGGCCAGCCGTGCGCCGTCATAGACATCCGCTTCGGTCATCCGGCCTTCGAGCGGCCAGATGTGCTCGCTCAGCCAGACGAATAATTCGAGATCGTCGGCATAGCTGCGCATAGTCGCCATCGCCGCATGAGTATGCGCGTTATGAAATGTCGGCAGAATGGCCTTGTTTCGTCCGTCGAGAATGATTTCCGCCGACTGCCCGGAGCAGTCGCCGATGGTTTTGATCTGATTTCCGCTGATGAATACATCAACGGGCTCCCCGTTCCATTCAACCTGTTTGATCAAGATGCTCATTGTCGGCGCCGAGATTAGCCGCAAAGCCCGGCAAAAACCACAAAAAATACGGCGGCGGGGTAACAGTTCTCAGAGTCATTCGGCTCCGATCGCACCCCCTTTTTTTCATCAACCGTCTATTTTCGTCCCTGAAGCTTGGAAAGAAGCCGCAGAATTTCCATATAAAGCCAGACCAGCGTCACAATCAGCCCGAATGCCGCATACCATTCCATATACTTCGGTGCGCCCTGCTCTGCACCCTGTTCAATAAAATCAAAATCCAGCACCAGATTCAATGCCGCCACCACGACAACCACTGCACTGAACCCGATGCCGATCGGCCCGCTGCCTGCAATCATCGGCATCTGCACACCGAAAAAACCAAGGATCCACGACACCAGATAAAACAGAGCAATGCCGCCCGTTGCGGCGACAACTCCCAGCTTAAAATTTTCCGTTACACGAATCAGCCGAGAGGTGTATGCCAGCAACAAAGAACCCAGCGTTCCGAAAGTCAGCACGACCGCCTGCATCACAATTCCGGGGAACCGGCTTTCAAACAAGCTTGAAATACCTCCGAGCAACAGGCCTTCGCAGACGGCATACAGCGGGGCGGTAACCGGCGAAGCCTTCTTTTTGAAAATCGTAATCAACGCCGTAACAAAACCGGCAATTCCCCCGATCAGAGCCCATTTCACGCCGTCCTGCGGAGCCGCCGGATTCCATGTCAGCATCGTTGCAGCAAACAGCAGCGCCAGCAACATCGCCGTGCGGCTCACCGTTCCCTGAATGGTCATTACCTCCGAACCCTCGAAGGCCACATCAAACGTCTTGGCATTTAAAGCCGGATTTGCCGTACGCATCATAACCGATCTCCTGTTGAATTTTTCATGAAAGAACCCATCGGACGATGAATCGGATCCGACAGTTCCGTTACAAGACGGTTTTTATGACCGACCGACCGAAAAAATGCAAAACCAATCAATCCGCTTTGTAATATTTTCTGAGGCGGACGAGTTCTTTCTTCATGGCTTTAATCCGGGGTTCGTTTTCAGGCTGGCTATAGCCGTTGTTCATTTCCGACGGATCGTTTTTCAGGTCATAGAACTCCCATTCTTCGCCATCGGGAACATCCTTTCCGTAAAAACGGATCAGCTTGCATTCTTTGGTGGCGACTCCTTCATGGCGGCGAACGCTGTGGATGCCGGGATATTCATAAAAATGGTAGTAAAGCGACTGCCGCCAGTCGTCGGGGGTTTCGCCTTTAAGCAGCGGCACCAGACTTTTTCCCTGCATATCGTCCGGAATCGGCGCGTCGGCCAAATCGAGGAAGGTTTCAGCAAAGTCAATATTCTGAACCAGATCGGTGTTGACGGAGCCGGGTTGTGTAACTCCCGGCCAGCGTACGATAAGCGGCGTACGGAACGACTCTTCGTACATAAAGCGCTTATCGAACCAGCCGTGTTCCCCGTTATAGAATCCCTGATCGGAGGAATAAATTACAACGGTGTTTTTGTCCAGGCCGGATTCGGCGAGGACATCGAGCACGCGCCCGATGTTCTCGTCGAGACTTGCGATACATCCAAGATAGTCTTTCATATAGCGCTGGTAGCGCCATTGCACCCCCTCGCGGGTCTTCAGCCATTCCTCACCCTTCGCAAGAATCTCCTGATTACCGGCTTCGCGGGCATCATCCCAGATTTTGCGCTGTTCATCGGACATCCGGAAATAAGCGCCGAACTCCCACCCGCCTTCCGGCGGAAAATTTTTTCCCGAATCGATCATCTGCTTTTTCTCCGCCTCGTATTTTTCCCGGGTTGCCGGCGTAAAGAGCTTAAGATCTGATTCCGGACTCAACTCATCGCGGAGGGTCATCGTCGCGGTGTGCGCTGCAGCGCCGCGGGTGGCATAGTCATCAAACAGAGTGTCCGGTTCAGGAATAAAAACATTCTCATACAGGCTCACATGGCGCGGCGCCGGGAGCCAGCTTCGATGCGCGGCCTTATGGTGAATCATCAGCATAAACGGTTTGTCTTTGTCCCGTCCGCTCTCCAGCCACTTGAGCGCCTTCTCGGTGATAATGTCAGTGACATATCCCTGTTCCGTATAAAGTCCGTCTTCATTGAGAAAGCAGGGCTGATAATAGTCGCCCTGCCCCGGCAGAACCTCCCAGTGGTCAAACCCCTGCATTTTTCCGTCCAGGTGAATTTTGCCGATCATCGCGGTCTGGTAGCCGTTTTTACGCAGAATTTTCTGGAACTGCTGCTGATCGTGATCAAAGGGAACCGCATTGTTGATTTTTCCGTGGAGATGGCTGTGTTTTCCGGTCAGCAGCGTGGCGCGGCTCGGGGCGCAGATGGAATTTCCGACATAGCAGTGATCGAACCGCATTCCTTCACGGGCGAGCCGGTCAATATTCGGTGTCGGATTCAGCGGCTGCAATCTTCCGCCGTATGCGCCGATCGCCTGATAGGAATGATCATCTGAAAAAATCCATACGATGTTGGGTACGGATGACGCTGCCGCTTTTGCCGACAGGGCAAAGCCCAACCCCGTCACGATTAAATTCCGAAGGATATGTCTGTTTTTCATAATGCTCCTGTCTTTTGGTTTGCGGCGAATCGTCTATTAATGCTTTTCCGTAACGATCCGGCTCAGAGAATACAGCCCGGAAGTATGTCGCTTCACAGGCGAAAGCGCTACTTCAAAAAAAGGAAAGATTTGGATGAATACCGCGTAATTTGCCGGAGCCGGTGTGAATTATCGGTTACACCGGAAGCGGTTTTTGATCATGCGCGGGCTTTGAGTCGAGCAGTTCCCGGTCTGCGTCCGCAAAAAGATTATCCGAGGGCAGCGCCGCAATGCCCGCGCTGGCAGAAAGTTTCCAAGGGGTGGACGGGCCGCCGGTTTTTTCCAGACATTGGAAAAACCGTTCAGTGAATTTCCAAACACTGGAAAGAGCCGTTTCCGGCATAAGAATCGCGAATTCATCGCCGCCGATACGGCAGACGATATCGGCTTTACGGGTGATTTCGCCCAGGAGGCGGGCAAACGTTTTCAGTGCGTTATCGCCGGCCTCATGCCCGAAGGTATCGTTGATTTGCTTCAGACCGTCGATATCCAAAAGAACGAGGCTCAATTCGCGGTGATAGCGGCGGGCGGTTTCCGTTTGCTGCGCGAAGGCCTCGTCGAAAAAACGGCGGTTATAGAGTCCGGTCAGCGGGTCACGAACAGCCTGTTCGGCCAGTTCGGCGGCAAGCGCGCATACATCGGCGGGGGCTCCGATTTCGGCAAGACGGCACTGGAGGAGGTCAGGCATATTTACACGGAGCGAATAAGGTGTAGAACCACGAAATAAATTCGGTCAGGACGCTTTTAAACGCCAGACTGCTGCGCCACCAGCAACGCTGATCGCAATCCTGGCATTTAAGAGAAACGATGCCGAGCGGATAATCGGCGCCAAAGGCGAGCCGGTACATCTGAAACGTCCGGCGGCTGTGAACACCGATGCTGTAGATGTTACAGGGTTTTCCGAACAGACCGCGCTGTTCAAGGAGGATGCGGACGGCTGTCGCGGAATTATAAGTGCGGTCCGACGGCGCGTCAGGCGCCGATGCGCAGAGAATCTGTTCCGGCGGTACCCCCAGTAAAAGAAGCCGATCAACAGTTAATTCTGCATAGGTTTTATTTTCAAGCAGGCTGCCGCAAAAAAAAACCGGCCCGCCGGTGGTCACAACAATCTGTCCGGGGCGAAGATCCCGAACCGCTTCTTGAAGTTCGCTGTCAGCCAACCAGCCTTCGATGGCGATCCATTCCGCATCGGGGCGCGGATGATGTTGCGCCAGAAATGGATAAAGGTGCAGCACTCCGCCGGAGAAAAGGCCGCCGAGAAGAAGAGAAATCAGGAGAAGTCCCTTCCAGGTTGGAATCCACAGGGTTTGTTTTCGAAAAAACTTCATGGCTCATGGGTATAACCTTTTGAGCAGGCCGGAACAATTCCTATCTTTTTTTTCTGATGATTAGAAAATATAAAGTGTACTGTTCCAAAGTTCGGAAAGTTCGCTATGCTCTCACCCCGCGGAAAGAAGACTATGCGCACACGGTCGAATAAGTCATTAAAATTTTTTCTGAAATTGATGCGGCACCCGGGCACTCCCGAGAGTGTGGGGCGCGGTGTCGCGGTCGGCCTTTTTTCAGCCTTTTTTTTCCCGGGAGTTCATATGCTCATTGCTTTTCTTCTGGCCATGCTGGTACGCGGAGCGCGGGGTGCTGCGGTTCTTGTAACCTGGATCACCAATCCGATTACAATTCCTTTTATTTGGCCCGTTCAGTGTTATCTGGGCAGTTTTATGATTGGAACGCCGTTATCTCATGCGCGAATTGAGAGCTTGCTGCGAAATGTAATGCACGAGCCGTCGATACAGTCCATTCGCGATCTGGGTGTTGATTTGATTCTCTCGTTTTTTGCCGGCGGCGCGTTGTTTGGCTCTTTGATGGCGACCGCCGGCTATTTTTGCACAACCGCGATGGTCCGGCGGCACCGGGACCGGATGGAAAACCGGAAACAATCGCGGATAAATCATTTTAAATTAAAAAGGGGAAGCTGTGAAACTGACTGAACATGGAATAAGAGAATGGCTGGGTGCGGCGGGAATTGCGGCGGGTCTGTCGCTGGTCTGGGGTTGGATAGCCATTTACATCAGCCTGACCGCCGGAAGTATTCTGCTCGGAATCACCTGGCTGCTGTGGCTGGCGGTGGCGGCATTTTTCCGTGTTCCGGCCCGTCAGATTGTGGCGGACGAAGGCGCGCTGGTTTCGCCCGCCGACGGCGTGGTGCGCGATATTGAACTCGTCGAAGATCACGGCATTGAACTTTTTGCGGGGAAAAAGCTGATGCGGGTCGGCATTTTTCTGTCGGTGCTGGATGTTCATGTGAACCGCGCACCGTGCGATATGGAGGTTCAGTACCGGAAATACAAAGAGGGGCGTTTTCTGGATGCCCGCGACACGCGCTGCGCCAAAGAAAATGAATCGCTGGTTATCGCCGGAACCGGTTCCGCCGCCGGAAAACGTTTTCCGGTGGCTGTCCGGCAGATATCCGGCGCCATTGCCCGCCGGATTGTCTGTGTTCCGCAGCCGGGCAGCGCATTAAAGAAGGGCGAGATTTACGGCATGATCAAATTTGGTTCACGTACCGAGTTGTATTTCCCTGCGGAAAACGGCATAACCCTCCGGATTCAGATCGGAGACAAGGTTCGGTCTGGCAGTACATTAATAGGACAGGTAGAGCATTGATCTGTATGTTATGAGTGAACCTTTTATTGAAATGGACGAGGCGCGGTTTAATCCGATTCCAAGCCTGATTACGCTGGGCAACGCCTTTTGCGGCTTTGCCTCCATTGTTTACGCGATCGTCAGCTACGCGCGCGGCGAGCCGTTGCCCCCGGTCTGCATCTGGCTTCTGCTGGGCGCGATGGTTTTTGACACGCTCGACGGACTGGCCGCCCGGATGCTGAATGCGACCAGTCTGCACGGCGCTCAGCTCGACTCGCTGGCGGATGTTGTTTCGTTCGGCCTCGCTCCCGCTGTTACAATTTTTGTTTTCATCAGCCGAAACTGTCCCGGAGCCTCCCCCCCGGCGGTGGTTCTCATCTGGAGCGTTTCACTTTTCTATCTCGCATGCACGATGTGGCGGCTGGCCCGCTATAATGTGATGGATATTCGGGGCGAAAAAACAGAGGGCTGTTTTATGGGGCTTCCGTCTCCTGCCGCAGCCAGCATGATTTACAGTGCCGGACTTTTTCTGCCTAAAGTCGATATGGGCGCCCATCTGTTTTTTTCTTTTTTATTGGGCTATGCCTTCCTTACCGGCCTGCTGATGATAAGCAGCGTCCCCTATCCGCATGTCCGCCGCTGCGTCTCCGGCGAACCGCGAATCCTCAGTTTCGTTTTTATCTGCGTTGTGTTCGGTTCGATTGCTATTTTCCGCCTGAAGGCGCTGGTCATCTGGGCATACATCTATTTTCTCATTGCCCCGCTGGCGGAACTGCTGGTGAGAAAACGGGCCGGACGGCCCGTTCGTGAATTTCTTTTTTCCGCATGGGGTAAAAACCCTTTCTCGCGGGCCTGACCCCGGCAATAACCCGACAAACACTGCCGACGACATCCTGTTTAATGCCTGATCAATTCAATCCGTTTTTTGCGGTTAATTGCGGGGTTTCAGCTCGATCAGGTCAAAATAGGCCGTTCCGGCAAACCCTTCCGAGAACATTCGCACCGTTAAGAAGGTGTTGGTCGCGGTGAAGCTGCCCGAATAC
>JALOTS010000110.1 GCA_025457785.1 Pontiellaceae bacterium
CATAGAATGAGAAAAGTAACAAAATTAGCATTGGCACTGGTTGCTGTGGGCTCTGTGGCTTCAGCGGCTATTGACATGAACTTCAGACACACAACGGCCGCCGATGCCGAAGTCCCGAAGCACTCTGCGGAACGGATTGCCGCGCACCATCACACAACCGGGACAACCGGGTTGAAACAGATTCAACCACCGAAGCGGTTCGAATGATTTCGGAACAACCGGCACAGTTACGGTTTTTCTTTGCGGACCGGAGAAATCCCATCCAGCAGTGCCTGAACGGCGATGAGCAGATCCCGCAAATAAATCGGCTTTTCAAGGAAGCGGCTGGCCCCGTCCTTTTCAGCATGCGGCTGATAATCAACCTCCATTGCACGCCGTCCGCCGGAAATGGCAATAATCGGCATCAGGGGGTATTCTTTACGAACCTCACGAATCAACGTCAGACCGTCCATTCCAGCCATCACGATATCTGTAATGATCAAATCGGGAACCTGAGCTTTCATTTTCAACACTGCGGAAAGCCCGTTATCTGCAATCGCTGTACTGAATCCTTTCGACCGGAAAAACTGATCAAAAAGACGTTGAATAAACGGGTCGTCATCAACAATTAAAATATGCTTCATCGCCCCCCCTTTTTGATTTCAGACCCATTGTACCTTACCCCGGTCCTCCGTGAAATTCATTTTTCAAGAACGGAGCGGCAATTTTAGAATTCTCCCTTTCCCTTCCGGAATTTAAATCAAAACGCCCACCGGAGATTCTTCGTCATCGCGCCACCAGCGTCCGGGTCTGGTGTCGATATACTGCACCGATTTCGTGGTGAGCCGGTTGCCCTTGGCTTTGGAACCTTTCACCGCAAGATCTTTCAGGCTGAACGACTGCTGATGGATGCGCTGGCCTTTGGCCGGACGGTAACGCAGGTACAGTTCGTCCGGGCAGCCTTCCTGCCAGAAAATGATTTTAGCGCCCTCGGGTGCGATTTGATAGTCGCGGTTCATGATCGTTCCGCCAAAGGTGAACCGTTTGATGAAGGTAGCGCGTTCATGGGTGTAAACACAGGTCATTTCGCGGTCACGATCAAAAATGGCGCAATAGAGCAGGTTGCTGTCAACAAAGAGTTTTTCGGGCGGCGGCATCATCTGGTAGCGGCCGTCGTTCCAGACAAAAATCAGCTTGTCGAGAGACGAACATTTCATCAGCGATTCGCCTTTAATGGCGGAACCGACAAACTGGGATTCGGTATCACGCCTGATATCGAGCTCGCTGGCGGTAAGTTCGCGAACCTCAATTTCCTTGAAGGTTCGGATTTCGGTGCGGCGCGGATAAAATTCCTTGTATTTTTTGATGAGCTCTTTGAGATAGCGGGTGGCATAGGCCGTGAGGCCTCCGAGATTTTTTTCCACCTCGGCCAGTTCGGTGAGAATTTTCGCAATCTCGTCCTTGTTCCTGTTGATGTCAAACAGCGAAATGCGTTTGATCTGAATGGCGAGAAGCATTTCGATGTCATCATCCGCCACCGGACGGCGGAGCAGATGCAGGAAGGGCTTCAGTCCGTCCAGAACCGCCTGACGAACGGCTTCGTAGGTTTTGCACTGTTCAATTTTTTTATAAATCCGGTTTTCGACAAAAATCTGCACCAGCGTTTTGGTATGAAAAGCATCCAGCAGTTTGTCTTTTTTAAAATTAAGCTCCGCTTCAAGAATAATGAGTAGCTGCTGCGTGTTGAGATGCAAAATTTCATCGACGGTCATTTCGACCGGGCGGTTTTTATAGATCACCACGATGCGGCTGGAAACGGGCGTTTCACAGGAGGTGAACACGTAGAGCGACTGGCGCACCTGTTCGAGGTCGGCGCCGGGCGAAAGCACCAGCTCAATTTCGACGTTTTCGGCGGTGAAATCGTTAATGGCCCGCACCGCCACCTTTTTCTTGCGCACGGCATCTTCAATCGACGATGTGAGCGTTTCCGTAGTCTGTCCGTACGGCAGATCGGTAATGACCAGCCGGTTTCCGTTGCGCTCTTCAATTTTCGCCCGGACTTTAACCTTCCCGATGCCGTTGTTGTATTCCGAAACGTCCATGAGACCGCCGGTTTGAAAATCGGGCAAAACGGTGCATTTGTGCGGCTCGCGTTTCTTCTCGCGCAGGATTTCAATCTGCTCCTGAAGCAGCTCAATGAAATTGTAGGTGAGGATTTTGGTGGAAAGACCGACGGCGATTCCTTCCGCGCCGAGCATGAGCAGCAGCGGAAGTTTGCAGGGCAGAACCACCGGCTCTTTGTTGCGTCCGTCGTAACTGGGAATGTAGCGGGTCAGCTCTTTGTTAAACAGCTCTTCGCGGGCCAGCGGGGTCAAACGGCATTCGATATATCGCGCGGCGGCGGCGGGGTCGCCGGTGTAAATATTTCCGAAATTCCCCTGCCCCTCAATCAGGTATCCGCCGCGATTGGCGAGCGAAACGAGCGCATCGTTAATCGAGGCATCGCCGTGCGGATGATACTGCATCGTATGCCCGACCACGTTCGCGACTTTAATGAACCGCCCGTCGTCTTTTTCGGAGAGCGCGTGCATAATGCGGCGCTGAACCGGCTTGAGGCCGTCTTCCACGTTTGGAATCGCCCGGTCGCAGATCACATAGGAGGCGTACTGCAAAAAATTATAATCCACCAGTTGACGAAGCGGCCCGTGGTCGGAATCCAGCGCAAAACGCTTCCGCGACCCTTGCGGGGACTCGGGAAGGTCCCCCGGAAGTTCATCATCGTCTTCCGCCGCCGGTTTTTTAACCGCGCTTTTTTTAGCCGGTTTTTTTTCTTCCGGTTCACCGCCGAAAAGCTGTTCCTGTTCTTCGCTCATAGGATTTCTTCGTCCACGATCAGATTTTCCATAATGTAGGCGCGGCGTTCCTGCGTATTTTTACCCATGTAAAAGCTGAGCACTTCCGGAATAGAGTAATCTTCGTCCACGACAACCGGGGTCAGCCGCATTTCTTTTCCGATAAACGCCTTGAATTCACCGGGCGATATTTCACCGAGTCCTTTAAACCGGGTAACTTCCGCCGTGCGCCCCAGTTTTTCGACCGCCGCATCGCGTTCATTTTCGGAATAACAATAAATGGTTTCCTTTTTATTCCGGGCGCGGAACAGGGGCGTTTCAAGAATTTTAAGATGGCCGTCGCGCACCAGCGGTTCAAAAAAACGCAGGAACAGAGTGATCATCAGATTCCGGATGTGCAGGCCGTCCACATCGGCATCGGTGGCCAGCACAACGTGTCCGTACCGCAGACCGTCCACCGCCTCTTCAATGTTCAAACTGCGCATCAGGTTGTAGGTTTCGACGTTTTTATAAAGAGAGTCAAACTTCAGATCGCAGACATTTAGCGGTTTGCCCTTAAGCGTATAAATGGCCTGTTTATTCACATCGCGGCAACTGACCAGCGACCCGGCGGCTGACTGCCCTTCAGTGATGAAAATCATGGTGTCATCATGCGTGCCCTTCTCTTTATTGAAATGCTGCTTGCAGTCTTTAAGCTGGGGAACACGAATTGAAACCGCCTTGGAACGTTCGCGAGCCAGTTTTTTTACATCCTGCAAATCTTTGCGCAGACGTTGTGTGTCTTTGATTTTATCAATCAGTTGATCCGCCGCCGGCTTGTTGCGGTGAAGCATTTCAACAATCGCTTTTTTGATGCTGGCCACGAGATCTGCGCGGATTTCGGTATTCCCGAGCTTATTCTTGGTCTGCGACTCAAAAACAGGCTCTTTCAACCGGATGGCAATGGCTCCGAGGATACCTTCGCGGACATCGTCGCCATCGAACTTTCCGTCGGAATATTCGTTGACCGCCTTCAGCAATCCTTCGCGAAACGCGCTGAGGTGGGTTCCGCCGTCGCTGGTGAACTGACCGTTGACGAACGAATAATAATCCTCGCTGAAGCGATTAGTATGCGTGAAAGCGATTTCGAGCATTTTATCGCGGTAATGGAAGGGTTCGTAGATTTTTTCGAACTCGCTTTCATCCGCAATCAGGTCAAGCAGCCCGCCATCGGAAACGATTCTTTTTCCATTGAAAAAAAGCGAAAGCCCGGCGTTGAGATAGGAATAGAAACGCAAACGGCGTTCAATGTGATCGTCACGGAATTTATAGGTTTTAAAAATTTCCGGGTCGGGAGAAAAGCTGATAAACGTCCCGTTTTCGTCCTTTTCACAAACACCTTTTTCCTCGGCCTCCAGAACGCCCTGAGCAAACCGGGCCTCAACAAACTCACCCTCGCGGTGCGAACGGGCAACGAAATAGCTGGAAAGCGCATTAACCGCTTTGGTTCCGACACCGTTCAGACCGACGCTGAACTGAAACACGTCGTCGTTGTATTTTGCGCCGGTATTGATGCGCGAGACGCACTCCACCACTTTTCCGAGCGGAATGCCGCGCCCGTAGTCGCGTACGCTTACCGTATCGTCCTCGACAATGATATCAATTTTTTTCCCGTGCCCCATGATGAATTCATCAATGGCGTTATCGACCACTTCCTTGAGCAGGACGTAAATCCCGTCGTCATAATGATTTCCGTTGCCGGTGCGTCCGATATACATCCCGGTCCGGGCCCGGATGTGTTCCAGAGACGAAAGCGTTTTTATTTTGCTTTCGTCGTAAACGTGCGTTTTTTCTTCGTTAGCCATTTGCGTAAAAACCACTATATATTGGGTCTTTTAACCCATAAACGCACCAGATATAGCACGGTCGGACACTGCCCGCAACCCTCCGTTCAGGCGTTTCGCATTTTTTTTCACCTTTTTTCAATCTTCGGAAACAATGTAGCCGGCGATGTCACGCAAATGCAGAAGTCCGACAATCCGGGATGATCGATCCACCACCGCCGCCATCTGTCCGCCCCGCTTCCGAAGCACCCGGAAGGCGCGCGTGAGCGGCATTCCGTCCGTTACCTGAATCGGTTTGTGCAGCAGCGGTTTAATCGGGTCGTCCGGCTTCAAGGCGGGATCCATCAGATTGAACAGATTGATGAACCCGGCAATGCTGCGGGCCGTCCCGCGACAAACCGCCACCTGATCCGTATTGCCGGTCCGCATCAGATCCAGAACCTGACCGACCGTTGCTTTTTCCGACAATTGGATCATGGAGGCGGGCGGTTTCATAATCTGCCGGACCGGGACACGGTGCATGGACACCAGATTGTCAATCATACCGTGCTGATGGGCGCTCAATGTATTCCGGCGCGTATCGCCGGAAAAGTATTCACGAAACCCCTGAAGCGAAAGCGAAAGGCCGCCGCGTTCTTCGCGCCGGCCCCGCCCGCCGGTGAGCAGATTAAACAGCGCTTTTAAAAAAGCGGTCGCCGGAGAAAAAAGCCGCTGTGCAAAATACAAAAACCACGAATAGCGGTACATCAGTGTATCGGCGCGATGCCGGAAAATATTTTTTGGAATCAGTTCCCCGAACAGAAACAGCGGCAGCATCAGCGTAAGTGTTGCGGCGGCTTGAGCATTCCAGACCTCCGCCTCGGAATAAAGCCGCGTCACTTCGCTGGACAGAAGATAATTTGCAATATTGTTTCCGATCAGAACGGTAAAAATAAAACGATGCGCATCATGCAGACTTTCCTGCAAACGAACCGCCGGACGGTTCCCTTGCCGGACACGAACCCGCAACCGGATGCGATTGAGCAGATAGCCGCCGGTTTCCAGTCCGGAAAAAAGCATCGATCCGGCAAACGCCAGCGCAATCACCGGAATAGAAAGCCAGCCATTCATTCCTGCGCCTCCGGTTCGTTCAAACGCAGCAGCACTGTGCCGATCCGGCGGTTATGCATGGTTTCAACCGTCAACTCCAGATTGCGCACGGCAACCGAATCCCCGGTGCGCGGCATACGGCCCAGCAGCGAGATAATAAATCCGCCGAGGGTCGCGAAGGCGAGTGTGTCCACTTCCTGACCCGGAAGGAACCCGGTAAACAATTCCCGCCAGTCCCGGATAGACAACTGCCCGTTCAACCGGTAAGTGACCTCATCCAGCTTCTGAATATGATCCGCCTTGCCCGGCTCAAAGTCGCCGATCACTTCAGCCAGCAGATCTTCCAGCGTAACTGTGCCCGACAAGCCGCCGTATTCATCAACAACCGCGACCATCTGCCAATCATTCGCCATAAACTCACGCAATAAAACATCGGCGCGCTTGGTTTCAGGAACAAAAACCAGCGGACGGATAAACGGCTCCAGCGACTCCGTCCGTCCGGCATCCATAAACAATTCATGCACACGGACATATCCGATCAGATCGTCGTCCTGCTCACGATAAATCAGTGCCAGATTGCATTCGCGGCATCGGGCCGATTCAAACAGATCGCGGCGGTTTGTATGAAGCGACGCACGAAGCACCCGGATGCGCGGAACCATCACTTCCCGCACACGCACATCGGGCAGGTTTACAATATCCTCCAGAATTTCTTTTTCGCGGGCGCCGAAGCCCGGCTCATGCTGAACCGCATTCAGAAGCTCTTTAAGCTCATTTCGATTCAGGCGGGCTCCGCCTCCGGAAGAAACTTCCTTTACTCCCATTCGCGCCAGCAGCCGTCCTGCGGCAAGACGGAAAGGTCTGGAAAAGTAAAACCAGCTTCGCAACGGCATCGCCGTAATCAGCAAAACCCCGTTCGGATGAGCGACCCCGACCGCTTTAGGAACAATTTCACCGAGTAAAATAACCAGCAGCAGCAGCAGCACTCCGCCAAGGGCTTCAATCAAATCTCCGCGTCCATCCGCCAGCCGACTGAGCGTTTCAGCGCCGGTGCAGAAAAACAAAACGTTCACAAGCAGGTTGCCGAATAAAATGGCGGACAGCAGTCCGGACGGATCGTTGTGAAGCAGCGACAGCAAATCCTCCAGCCGCTTGTACTTACGCAATGTTCGCACAGACTCCGGCGACAGAGAAAACAGCGCGGTTTCAGAGCAGGAGAAAAAGGCCGACAACGCGAGGAGAACCGGCATCAACAGCAGCGAAGATAATATTTCATGAAATAAATTCAATGCAGAAAACCCTTCCTGTATGCTACAGTCTGACGAATTCATCCCTGTTTTGCAAATGATGTTCACCATGAAGCCATCAGGTAATCAACCATTAAAATGGGAACTGGCCCGGGAACGGTTTCAAATTGAAGACCGCTTCCCTCCGAAGGAACTGCGTCCTGAAAAACGGATCGGCGACATCCTGACCGGAATTTTAAAAACGGAAAACACCGAAACAGAAGCCAACGCGCTGCCCGTCGCAATTTCCGAAC
>JALOTS010000111.1 GCA_025457785.1 Pontiellaceae bacterium
CCCGCCCGCCGCCGCCGCCGAAAAAGTTTTCGAAAATGCTTCCGCCGCCCCCGCCGCCCGCCGCGCCCATGAAGGTGCGCAGAGCTTCTTCAAGATCGATGCCGCCGCCCCCGCCGAATCCGCCGTAGGTTCCGCTGCCGCCGCCGCGGCCCGCGCCGAAAGCGGCGTGACCGAACTGATCATATTGCTGACGTTTCGACTCGTCGCTCAGCACCTCATAAGCCTCAGAAACTTCTTTGAATTTTTCTTCGGCGGCTTTATCGCCGGGGTTTTTATCGGGGTGATACTGAATGGCCATTTTGCGATAGGCCTTCTTGATCTCCTCGGCAGATGCCCCTTTGGCGATGCCCAGTACCTCGTAATAGTCTCGTTTTTGTGCAGCCATAATTTAAATTCCTTTCAGGAATGGCGGAGTCGTGGAGTTGCGGGCTGGCGGAGTGATGAATGGGAAATCCAATCTGTCCACAACGTCATACATTTTGAGCTTCAATACTCCCATCCTCCATTACTCCTTGATCTCCCTGTTTTCTTCGGGTGTGCCCGAAGAAACGATAACCTGCGCGGCACGCAGCAGTTTTTCACCGAGCAGGTAACCGCGACGAACCTGTTCTATAACCGTTTCCGCCGGTTTATCCGACGGCATGTGCAGAACCGCTTCGTGGCGGTGCGGGTTAAAAATTTCACCAACCGTGTCCATGGCGGTGACATTGAATTTTTTCAACACATCGAGCAGTTGGTTATAGACGATCCGAAAACCTTCGGTAACGGAGTTGTCGGCCTGATGAGCGTCTGCGCTTTTGAAGCCCATTTCGAAATGATCAATCACCGGAAGCATTTCCAGAAACAGCGATTCGTTGGCAAAAAGAAACAACTCATTGCGCTCGCGCTGGGTTCGCTTTCGGAAATTATCAAAATCAGCCTGCAGGCGAAGCAGTTGATTTTTCAACGGCTCTTCGGCCTCGGCCGCCGGTGTAACCGGCTGCCCGGTCAATGGTTCTGGCGGAGTTTTCAGCTCTTCCGCAGTCTCTTCGTTTTTGTGTTTTTTGCTCATAATTTAAAATTCCTTTCCTCCAGAAATTGAAATCAGCGAACCGGACCTTCCGACGGATGGAAAGGCCGGATTTCAGGAAACGGAAATTACGGATTAAGCCGGATTTAGACAATGCCGGATGGCGGCTTTACTTTGATTTCAGGTTGCGCGGAATAATTCTTCTGCCGAAAAATCCAAATAAAAAGCCGCCCCCGAACGAACGGGAGCGGCAATCGAGCGGTTAAGAAATACTACGGCCTGCTTCGTAGACGAGGTCCTCAGCCCCGTTAAACAACCCGAACCATACGAGTGTTCCTCTTCTTAACCCACCCTTAAAGCACCCGGTTTCGGAGAGGCTCGTTTCTGAACCCTGATTTGCAAAGTGGGCACCCTCAAGCGGAGATGGAATACATCGTCGCCATCCTGAACGCCCTTGTTTTATTAGCTAACGGACCGGAAACTTCCGCCTCACCGAGCGGGTATAAATTTTTAAAGAACAACGGAAACCTCTCATCCTCCCTTACGTCTTGAATGTTACGCGAACTCTGTTTTTCCGTCAAACTTACCCTTCACGAATTATCGCGGAAACCGAGGCACAAACTCTTTTGCCGACCTCGTCGTGAAACGCATTCACTTTTTCATCGGTCAGCGTTCCGGACGGGGAACGGTAAACAAAGCTGTAGGCTGCGCTTTTCTTGCCTTTTTCAAGAGTTTTTCCGCGGAAAATATCGAACAGCTTGACGCTTTCAAGTTCAGCCGGCGCGGCGCTTTGAACTGCGGCCAGAATTTCTTCGTGCCGGACCGCTTCGTCAACGATGAAGGCAAAGTCCCGCTCCGTCGCGGGATAGAGCGGAATGTCTTGAACCTGACTGCGTTTCCAGACGTTGGAAATCAGCGTTTCAATATCCAGCTCAGCGGCGGCGACGGGATCGTTCAAGCGCCATTCTTTGCGTGCGGCGGAGTTGATCAGTCCGAGAACCCCGATCGGTTCCCCTCCGGAAAGCACCTTAACCGCACGATTCTCTTCAAACGCTCCGGACGTTTCCAAGGATTGAAACGTTACGCCGGCAACTTTTTGAGCGGCCAGCAGTTTTTCGACCAGCCCTTTGAGCCAGAGAAACACCTCTTCTTCAGAAATGGCGCATTGTTTATCCAGCGCGCCGCGTCCGGCGGCACCCATCAGCCCAAGGCAGACTTTTTCAGTTTGCACCACCCCGTTGCCGGTTTTAATAAAGGTGCGCCCGATTTCAAAAAAAACGGCTTCATTAATCTGGCGCGATTTGTTGCGGCCCAGGCTTTCGACCATTTGAGGGATGAGAGAGGTGCGCAGAACGGACTGCTCGGCGCTGATCGGATGGGGCAGTTCTTCGCGTGCGGCTAAATCGTCTTTGCCGAAGAGATCGAGCAGCGGATGGCTGACCAGCGTGTAGTTCATAATTTCGCGCGCGCCGAGGCCGACCAGATTCTTGCGGCAGGCGGTGATTGCGCGGATGCGGTCGCTGTTTACGCCGGCGACCACTTCGGCAATCGGCAGTTTTTCAGGAATCTGATCGACGCCGTACATTCGTGCAACTTCTTCGGTGATATCCACTTCGCGCTCAAGATCGTCTCGAAAAGTCGGAATTTCAAGGAGGGCTTTTTCGGTATCGCTGGCAAGAATGGAAATTTCCAGAGATTGGAAAATTTTCTTCATGATATCGACCGGCAGATCGAGGCCGATCAGCCCGCAAACGTTAGCCCGGCGCACGGTGATCTGCCGTTTAATTTTCGGGACGGGATAAACATCCACAATACCTTTACAAATCCGGGCTCCGGCCAGTTCGCCCATCAGCGCGGCGGCGCGGCGTCCGACCCATTTGACGCTATCGGCGTTGACGCCGCGCTGAAACCGGTACGAACTGTCGGTGTAGAGGCCGAGCGCCTTGGCGGTAGCACGGATGCAGGAGGTTTCGAACGTTGCGGATTCGAGCAGGACTGTTGAGGTTTCGTTTTTTATCCCGCTGTTTTCACCGCCCATGATACCGGCCAGCGCGACGGCTTTTACGGAATCGGCGATCACGAGCATTTCTTCGGTCAGCTCGCGTTCAACCCCGTCCAGTGTGGTAAACTTTTCGCCTTTTGCGGCGCGGCGGACAATGATGTTCCCGTCCGTAATCAGCGTGGCATCAAAAGCATGCAACGGATGGCCGGTTTCGAGCAGAACATAATTGGTGATATCGACCACGTTGTTAATCGAGCGGATACCGCAGGCTTCGAGGCGGCGCTTCATCCAGTCAGGCGACGGGCCGATCTGTACATTTTTCAGAACGTGCGCGGTATAGCGCGGGCATTTCACCGTATCCTGTACATCCACACGGACCTCATTCTCAACCGGTTCAGTGCTTTCTTTCAGGTCAATGAAAGGCATTTTCAGCGGTTTACCATAGATGGCGGCCACTTCACGGGCGATGCCGATCACGCTCAGGCAGTCGGGGCGGTTTGGCGTGATTTCGAGTTCAAAGATCGTTTCCGGCGGGCCCATTACCTCGGCGAACGAGGTGCCGGGACGGAGCGCGGCATCAAGAACGAGCAGCCCGGAGTGGTCTTCGCCGAGGCCCAGTTCATCTTTGGCGCAAAGCATACCAAGCGATTCAACCCCGCGAATTTTGGCTTTTTTAAGAGTAATGCCGCACGGCAGAGAAGTTCCAACGGTAGCGAAAGGATATTTTCCGCCGACCGTAACGTTCGGTGCTCCGCAGACCACACACAGCGTTTCAGCACCGCCGTATTCGACAGTACACAGCCGTAATTTGTCGGCATTGGGATGCGGTTCAATCCGCTTTACTTCACCAACGACCACGCCGTCGAAGGCACCGCCCCGCATTTCGATATGCTCGACCTCCAGCCCGGCAAACGTCAGTTTGTCAGACAGGCCCGCAACCGTATCATCAAAATCCACCAATTCTTTCAGCCAGCTCAGAGTAAATTTCATAACATTCTTCCTTAAAAACAAGGCGGCAGTTAAGCATGAACGGCTTTTGCGGGCAAGCCGCAGGACGTTCCAAAATTTCATCCATCCGCCAAAACAGCGGAGCGGCAATCCCCTGTTCCCTGTTCGTTGCACGTTTCATTCGTTGTGAAAAACATAAAAAACCTTCCAATAGTTGGAAAATTGATTTGTTGGCTCCGCAGTTCATGCTTAAATTCCACTTTAACCCAATTTCTAAAAGGAGCCTTTTATGCCGAAAATCACACGGGCGCTGCTGAGCGTCTCAGACAAGACCGGAATCGTTGAATTTGCCAAAGCCCTCGCCGAACGCGGCGTTGAACTGCTGTCCACCGGCGGAACCGCCAAAGCCCTGCGCGGCGCGGATATTCCGGTCAAAGATGTCTCCGAATTCACCGGATTCCCCGAAATGCTCGACGGACGTGTTAAAACGCTGACCCCGCAGGTTCACGCCGGATTGCTGCATCTGCGCGACAATCCGGAGCACATGGCCACCATGAAAGCGCACGGCCTTCAGCCAATCGACCTCGTCTGTGTAAATCTCTACCCCTTCGAAGCAACGATTGCAAAGGCCGGGGTTCCGCTGCACGAAGCGATTGAACAAATCGACATCGGCGGGCCGACGATGCTCCGCTCCGCCGCCAAAAACATGAAGTTTGTCACCGTCATTACCGATCCGGCGGACTACGCCCGCGTTCTCGCAGAAATGGATGCCAACGGCGGAAATACCACGGAAGAATTTCGTTTTGAACTCGGCCAGAAGGTGTTTGCCCGCACAGCCTCTTACGATGCCATCATTGCCGGGTATCTCGCCGGACAGATGAAAACCGCCGCGCCGCGTCCGTTCGTTAAAACCGCTGCTAACGGGATCGAGCTGCGTTACGGCGAAAACTCACACCAGAAAGCCTGGCTTTATACCGATACCGTCGCGACCGAAGCCTGCATCGCGCACACCGATGTGCTGCACGGCAAAGAGATGAGCTACAACAACTATGTCGATGGCGAAGGTGCTCTCGAGGCGGTCAAGGAACTCTCCGGAAAACCCGGTGTGGCGGTCATAAAGCACACCAACCCATGCGGATACGCAACTGGCGAAACGCTGGCCGAAGCCTTTGAAGCCGCCTGGAACGGCGACCCCGTTTCCGCCTTCGGTTCCGTAATCGCTGTGACTCAAAAAGTCGATATGGCTACGGCGGAACTGCTAAAGGGCCGCTTTATCGAGGCGCTGATTGCGCCGGATTTTGACCCTGCCGCGCTCGACCTGCTGAAGGCCAAGAGCAAAAACATTCGGCTATTGAAACTGCGCAAGCCGATGTCCAAGGCTGCGCCGCGCAAAATGATCAAAGACATTAACGGCGGCATTCTGGTTCAGGATGTTGATACCGATTCCATCGCCGACTGGAAAAATGTCACGAAAACCGCGTTCGATCAGAACAAGCGGGCTCTGGCCGAGTTCGGCATTGCCGCCGCCAAACATACCAAATCCAACGCCATTATGGTCGTGCAGGAATATAAACCCGGACAGTTCCGCGTGCTCGGCATGGGCGCCGGACAACCTAACCGCGTCGATTCCCTGCGCAAGCTGGCCGTGCCGAAGGCGGTTGAAAACCTCAAACTCCAAAAACCAAATATCACGGAAGAGGAAATCGCCAAAACCATCGGCGACTGCGTCTTTGTTTCTGAAGCCTTCTTCCCGTTTGCTGACAGCATCGACGAAGCCCATGCCGTCGGTGCGCGCTTTATCGTTCAGCCCGGCGGATCAATCCGCGACGATGAAGTGATTGCCGCCTGCGACAAATACGGTATCGCCATGGCCTTCACCGGCATGCGCCACTTTAAACATTGATTCCGGCAAACGGTTTTTCAGCACTGAAATCATTTGTAACTTCGATTAAAGATCGGCTGACCACACCAAAGGAGGGAAACATGATGACAAATCAAAAAACCATATGGCGGCAAATAGCGCTTTCTACCGTCTGGATAATCCTCGTAACCGGTAAAACGGAAGCTGTCGATTTTATTCGATGGGAA
Organism: Pontiellaceae bacterium; assembly: GCA_025457785.1. Taxonomy (GTDB): domain Bacteria; phylum Verrucomicrobiota; class Kiritimatiellia; order Kiritimatiellales; family Tichowtungiaceae; genus Tichowtungia. The sequence continues at coordinate 6,048 of JALOTS010000111.1, forward strand.
CGTGACGCAGGCGGAAACGGACACTATTACGGAATTCTCGGCTCACCAACAAACTGGACAGCGGCGGAAAATACAGCGGTCGGAATGGGGGGACACCTCGCAAGCATCACAAGCGCCGCTGAACAGGCCTTCATCGTCTCGAATCTTCTCGTGGGCACCTACGATAGACTGCCTTTGTGGATTGGACTCTGCGATCTGGTTCCCTACGGGGGAGGTGCGGGTTCACGGATTTACACCCGGTGGACGTCCGGCGAACCTGTCGGCTTTACTTACTGGAATACAGGAGAACCTAACAACCATACCCCGGGAGAAGACTATGCAGCCATCAACTGGCATCGTGCTGCCAGCCAGAGCGAGACGAAAGGAACATGGAATGACACACCGCTTAACGGATCAACCCTGTTTGGCGGCTTCAGCACAGGACCCTACTGCGCAATCATTGAAATTGATCTTGAGCCCAGACTGTCCCTTGGTTCATACAACGCAACAAACAACAGTTTCGTTCTGATGTGGAGCAGTGTTACAAACCATCTCTACACCGTTTACTTCTCTACCAATCTGATTAACGGTTTCTCTGTCCTTGAGACAAACATTTTGGCCACGTCCCCCGAAAATTCACTGCCGGTTTCAACCGGCATTCATCAGCAGATGTTCTGGAAGGTGAGCACCATGACCCCGGAAAAGTAAAAGTTTAAACCCTTCGGTGAAGGATCCAGGGCAGCGGAGCCGCCTGTCTGCGTGCTCCGCACAGGCAGGCAACCAAAATCTGAGCGCCAAGGGGCGCCCCGCTGCGCTTCGGCGAAACAGCCCCTGCCGAGCCGCCTTATTATTTGTTAAAGACGTTCAAATCGTTGAAACGGCACCTGAGTGCCTCGTTGAAACCTTGTTCCCATACTCACAAACACCCATAATCCACCCATGAATCCGCCGGTTTTACCTTTTTCGGCAACGCTCTGGACATAACCGGCCGCACTGTGTAGAATGGAGCCGGCCCGAAGGAGAATGCTATGACTATAGCCTCAAGAAAGCTGATGAACCTTTACCTGCTGTGGATCGCTCTGACGGCCGCTTATGCTCATGCAAAATTTGAAAATCTGGTTCGTTTTACCGGCGGCGGGGGCGATGGCGATTGGAATAATGCAGCCAACTGGAACACGGGGGCTGTTCCGGGGGCCG
>JALOTS010000112.1 GCA_025457785.1 Pontiellaceae bacterium
GGCGACCAGATTCACCATCAGATCGATAGAAATCTGGTCTTTTTCAACGCGGACTTTTGGATCGATGCTGACGACGGTGCTGAACTCCCCGCTGAGTTTGCGGATATAATCCAGAATGGAATTCGTACTGATCGAAACGGAGCCATCGCCGAAATCGAACGCGATGTATCGGTCTTTCGAACGGCGCGGGCCAAACGAAATCAGGTAAAACATAGCGATAAAAATCAGGAGAATTCCTGTAAAGAGAGCCTTCCAGCCATGAAATGAAACCAGATCAAAGACATTCTTCTCTACCCCAAGGATATTGGCGTGAACCAGTGCGCATCCCGTAGCAAAAAAAAGGATCCAAATAATGATTCCAGAGAGTAGATGAAGAATTTTTTTCATTTTATACAGCCCGTTGATGACGCAGACAAGCGGTCGTCAGCGGGTTGTTTGTTTTACGCTCACGACCGATTCTGCTTATTGCCGGTCAACCAAGAAGTTTTCATGCATGAATTTCTCAAGGAAGGCGGTGTTATATTCTCCGCGGCGGAACCGATCGTCCATCAATAAGGCAATTCCGACCGGAACGCTGGTATGCGGTCCGTTAATGGCAAATTCCTCAAGGGCGCGGTGCAGGCGTTGAATTGCTTCTTCCCGTGAGGAGCCGCGGGCAATGATTTTGGCAATCATGCTGTCATAATAGGGTGAAATGGTGTAGCCGCTATAGACGTGCGAATCAATTCGGATGCCGGGGCCGCCCGGGAAATGAACTCCGTCCACCTTGCCGGGCGACGGGGCGAAATTTTTATAGGGATTTTCGGCATTCACACGGAATTCAACGGCATAACAACGGGCTTTTACATCCTCCTGTGCAAAGGAAAGCTTTCTGCCCATCGCAACCAGGATTTGCTCTTTCACCAGATCAATTCCCGTCACTTCTTCTGTCACTGTATGTTCCACCTGAATCCGGGTGTTCATCTCCATGAAGTAGAATTTCCTGGCTTTTTCGTCGTAAAGAAATTCAAGCGTGCCTGCGCTGTTGTATCCAACCGCTTTGGCGGCCTTTACACCCGCTTCGCCGAGCGCTTTGCGTTCTTCGGGGGAGAGCGCCGGACAGGGCGACTCTTCCAGCAGTTTCTGGTGGCGGCGCTGAATACTGCAGTCCCGCTCGCCGAGATGTACCACATTGCTGTGGTTGTCGCCCATAATCTGCACTTCAACATGCCGTGCGGATTCAATATATTTTTCCATGAAAACGTCGGGATTGCTGAATGCGCTTTCCGCTTCGGCGCGAGCCATCATAAATCCCTGCACCAGACTGACATCGTTATGCGCCACACGCATCCCCTTGCCGCCGCCGCCCGCAACCGCCTTGATCAAAACCGGATAGCCCATTTTATGAGCCAGTTCCAGGGCCTCTTCTTTGGTCGCGAGAATTCCATCGCTTCCGGGGGTAATCGGTACGCCGGCGGCTTTCATCGTATCCCGTGCAATGGCCTTATCGCCCATTTGGCGGATCACTTCGGGATTCGGGCCGATAAAGGTGATGTTGCAACTCCGGCAGATTTCCGCGAAGTGGGCGTTTTCGGCCAGAAAACCGTAGCCGGGATGAATGGCATCCACATCGGCCACCTCGGCGGCGCTGATGATGTTGGACATTTTCAAATAGCTGGAGGTTGCGGAAGCCGGTCCGATACAAAGGGCCTCATCCGCCATTTGAACGTGAAGTGACTCCTCGTCGGCTTCCGAATGCACGGCAACCGACCGGATTCCAAGCTCTTTACATGCCCGGATAATCCGCAAGGCGATTTCCCCGCGATTGGCAATCAGTATTTTTTCAAACATAAAAAACCTTCGGTTCAATCCGGGATCCGAAATCCGGGATCCGAAATAAATTTTAAATCCGGCTCCGTTTCGAATTCAGGAATTTGTGCTTCGAATTTTAAAAATTATGCCGGATCAACAAGGAACAGCACCTGTCCGAATTGTACGGGTGTGGCGTTATCGACCATGATCTTTTTAACCTTGCCCTTCACTTCGGACTGAATCTCGTTCATTACCTTCATGGCCTCGATAATGCACACAACCGAATCCGGTTCAACTTCCTGTCCGATTTGAACAAACGGATCGGAATCCGGTGACGGTGCCCGGTAAAAGGTTCCAACCATTGGAGATTTAATCTGAAGCAGCCCGGCATCAGCATCCACGATAACCGGTGCCGCAGGTGTAAAAACGGCGGACGGGGCCGGTGCGGACGGAGCGGCGATTGCGTGAGATGCGGAACTCACCTGGGTTACGCCGGAGGTGCCGCGTTTAAGCTGAAGAGTAAATGCTTCTTCTTCGAGTAAAAATTCCGCGAGATCATTCTCAGTCATCATTTCAACGATTTTTTTGATTTCCTTGAGTTCCATCAGGTCATTCTCCTATTGGGTTTCTTGAACAGGACAGGACGCTACCATTAAATCGGCATCGAACGCAAGGCTTCCGGTAAACCTCGTTGGTGGGCATGGCAGATTGCCGCCGCCAGCGCATCAGCGGCATCATCCTGGGGTTGTTCATTCAGCGACAGCAGGCGCATCACCATTTTAGCCACTTGCTCTTTACTGGCGGCACCGGCGCCGACGGTTGCCTGTTTAATGGAGCGCGGCGAATACTCATAAACGGGCAGGGAACGCAACGCACAGGCGGCCAGTACCACGCCGCGCGCCTGTCCGAGAATCATCGCCGTTCCGGCATTCTTGGAAAAAAAAGCTCCTTCAATCACCGCCTCATCGGGTTCAAATTCCGTAATCAGTTTGTCGATCTCCCGATGAATCGCCGCCAGGCATCCGGTGTGCGGCAGTGTCGCTTTATTCCGGATTCGCCCGAAAGCCAGCGCACGCATTTGATGACCGGACACCTCGATCACAGCCACACCGGACGAGCGCAATGAAGTATCTACACCCAATATACGGATTTTGTTCATAGAAAAGCTTTCCAACTGGTGAAAAACCGGAAGATTTATCGGCCTGCACCAGCAATCCCTGTTATGATTCCAACAATAATGACCTTGGAAATGATCTCTGCAATCACGAGTCCGATAACAAACGTCCGGACGGCTTTTTCGCGTTGCGGATCACACGAGATGCTGTAGCCGCTGTACATTAAGCGAATCATCCAGATCAAAGCCAGCAGCATGATCACGACGGTCGCTCCGAACATTACGGCATCTGCCGGATTCAATCCGTCAGGCATCTTTTGGGTCCGGGAATATGCAATCAAAATGTGTATAAATCGCGTATAGGCCGGAGGAAGCGTGGCGAGCGCGATAAACAGAGCGGGCCAGCGCGCCAGCGCCTGCGTACCGAAAACATCAATGGCCCGAAACGGTTTTTTTACCACTGTTTTTCCGATGATCCAGAAAATGATGCCCATGCACAACCAGTCAATTATGCCTGCTGCCAGAAAAACCCATTGAGGCGCGTTTCTGCCGGAGTGCATATCCAGTACGCCGTCGAAATGCGTGTTGCTGTAAGACCCCAGGTGTCCTGCGACCAATATAACAGTCACGCCGATCCAAAGGGCTTTCCATCCTGCAATTGTTACAAAGGGGTTAAACAGCCATGAGGTTTTACTTGTGTCACTCACGATCCAGCGCCTTAGCCTGGCTCCGGGCGTATTTATTTTACTCATTTGGTTCTCCTTGACACCTTTCGGTCTCTTCGATTTTTCTAATGATCTCATTCAGCTTATTGCGGACAGTCGGATAGCTGACATTCATGATCGCCGCCATCTCTTTAAGGCTCCCGCTGGCTTTAATGAAACTCAGAACAAACATCTGTTCCTCGTTCGAAAGTCCGCTGATCAGAGGAAGCGGATAGACTCCTTCCACTTCTGTTTCGCAAACTGCGCATTTCAGTCGCCGGACAGTAAGTTGTTCGGAACAGCTTGGGCAATGTGTCGGCATCTTTTTCATAATACAAAAAATCTGATATAAAAAATTAAAATAAAAATCAATATTATTTATTTTAAATCAATAAAAATTTCAGATAGTTAATAAAATATTCTATAGAACCTTCGTGTTCGACGGGTTTGTCGGGAAATATGAGTACAGCGTTTGTCGGACTCCATTTGCGGTTCAGTGATTTTTTATTATTCATATTTCACAGTTTAATATTCTGAAGTGCTCTGATACGCTCGGGCCTATGATTACCTTTCTGGAAGGCCTTCTTGAGGAAAAACAACCCGGGCGTGTTGTGATAAATGTCGGAGGGGTCGGATACGAAGCACATGTTCCGCTTAGCAGCTTTGACCGTCTGCCGCCCGAAGGGGTAAAAACCCGGATTTTGATTTATCACCACATCACCGAGGTTTCGCAGGTTCTGTTCGGGTTTTCCACTGCTGAAGAGCGCCGGATGTTTATTCTGCTGCTGGGTGTCAGCGGCATCGGCCCGAAAATTGCCATCAGCGCTCTTTCCGGTCTTTCGGTGCGTGATCTGAAAACTGCGCTGATCGAAAGCGATATCAAACGGCTTTCCTCCATATCCGGCATCGGAAAAAAAACCGCCGAACGGATTGTCGTTGAACTGCGCGATAAATTTTCCGGCGGCGAAGCTTTTGAAACGCTGGCAGGCACCGGCGGGCTGCCCGGCGACAGCCGTCTGCGCGATGCCGCTCTCGCCCTGATTTCTCTCGGTTACAAACAAGACGATGCCAGGAAAATGATCAAAGTCATCAGGCTGGAGCCTGCAACCTCGGTTGAGGATCTTGTCCGCATGGCGCTGACAGGAGGATAAAATGAAAAAACCGAACAATATCCAAACATTGAAAAAAATCAGGCTTTGGTTTTTTTTATGCCTGATTTCCGGGGTCTCCGTTTTTGCCGATGCCATGACGAATGTCATTTACGAGGGGGAATCTGCGGAAGAGATGATCGGGGTAACTGTTTCGACTCATGAATCCGGTTTTTTGGGGGATAGTTATGCTGATTTCGGACGCGCAGGATCCTCTCTTAAGTGGACTCGGGTTTTTTCAGGCGGAGGAAGCGCTACTCTGAGTTTCCGGTATGCCAATGCCTGCGGGGACAAAAGCTTCCGTCCGACCGAACTTTATGTAAACAATATCAAGGTTTCTACAATTGAATGGCCGCTTACTGAGTTGTGGACCATCTGGAAAACGCAGGAGGTTCAGGTGACACTTCGGCGTGGAATAAATACCGTTGAGTTGCGTCAGATAACCTATGCCGGTCCGAATATAGATCAAATGACGGTGATTTCCTCCCCGGCGGAACTGAAGCCTGTTCCTGATGTGACGGGTCTTTATCGGGAAGCCGCGCAGGCAAACATTATCTCCGCCGGAATGGTTATCGGAAAGGTGACCACTGAATACAGCACGACGGTTGCGGCGGGCATGGTGATCCGTCAGAAACCGGACGGGGGCTCATTGCAACCGGACGGCTGCCCGATAGACCTCGTTATTTCACTGGGTCCGCCGGAAACACTCGGGAATGCGGAGCGGGCTTTCCTTGCTCTCATCTAAACAGTTCATGAGGCATGACTTTTGATTTACGAGATTAATCGGAATTCTTCGGCTCTGTCGCGGCATAGCCGCAACCAAAAAATGTTGGCCACGAAAAACACAAGAAGTCAAAAAAACAGGATCTGCACCTTTTAGTGGATTTTTGTGTTTTTTGCGGCAATGCCTTCCATTGATCCAGTATTCCTTCATTCCAATACTCCATGGAATGTTAATGCCTCATACCCGGAAACAGCGCTCGATATCGCGCAGATCGAACGTCACGCGGCCGATCCGCAGCGGCACCTCGTCCTTCTTCGACTCGGGCAGAAGCAATGTATTCAGCATCAGCCTGCCGGTAAACTCCTCGTCCCAGCCGATCAGCTTTAAACGGACTTTTTCTTCGAGCATCACCCCGAACTTTTTACTGAGCCGTTCGATGGCCGCCTTGCGCTCCTTGACGAACTGCTTATAGCCCCGGCCCAGCGGATCGCGGGGAAACTCCGGCAGCGCATCATCCGCCGGAGGCGAAAAATCGAAATCCAACTGACCGTCATTTTCCATGCCCGGATTTTTAACAGATTTTCCAACGGTTGGAAGCCAGCACCCTACTGCAATTGAACTTCAATTTTGTAAAACCCGCTCGACTCAGCTTGATGCAGCGTATCCGTATAACTGTTCTGCGGATAATCGATGCCGTCCTGTAAAAGCTGCAAACTGTTCGTCAGCACGCCGGTCCAATAGACTCCGTAGGTGCGGTTGCTGACGGACTGCCAGCGGATCACCATGCCGCCAATCGAGTCAACCATATCTTCCACCCCGAAATGAGAGTCCGGATCTGTCGGGTCCATTCCGGCGATAAATTCTTCAAGATTGCTTTGTCCGTCATGATCCGGATCGTCATCCGGGTCAGCATCCCCGCCGAAATATTCTATTTCCCACGCGTCCGGCATTCCATCTTCATCCGAGTCCTGAGTGCCCGTCACGGAAATTTCACCGGCAGTATAAAGCGCCGAGGTATCCCAGCCCAAACCGAATGACAGTTCCGGAAGATTCAGCGTCGTGAAGGTTCCGCCGGGCTGACTGCTCCAGCAGAACAAATAAAAACGGTCATCTTTTGCCGGAACTACCCCCCCATCCAAACGAACCGACAGTACACCGTTCAGCGTGGCCGTATCTGTAATCCGGACCGGCGGTTCATCCGCTTTTGCCGTCAGCGCCATAACGCCTCCGGATTCCATCCAAAGACGCTGCGACTCGAAAGCCCCGTTCTCAACATCCAGCGCTGCGCCTGAGTAGAGACCCAGCCAATAAGCCTGAACCGTCGCCCCCTGATCGATCAGCAGCCGGTTCGCTTCCCCGGACAGATTGATGTCCTCCGTCGACACAAGCGTATTTTCACCACGGACAGTCATTATATTGTTCGTGCTGCCTTCCGGCCCGCCGATCACAACCCCTCCGGAATTCAATGCGCCCCCGGCAGAAATCAGCATCCGGTTTCCCTCGCCGGAAAAATAGAAACAGCCGGAATCCTGATGGAGTTCCGACCCTTCTCCGGAAATTGTCACCGTGTTGCTGTCCGAGGTAAAGTCCAGATTGCCCGAGGTCTCCACGCGTCCACCGCTCAGAATATCCAGATCAACCCCGCCGGTTCCATCGATAGAATTAAAGTGAAAAATCCCGCCG
>JALOTS010000003.1 GCA_025457785.1 Pontiellaceae bacterium
GGATAAGAGGCGTGATCTCTGCAACCAAGCAATACATCAGCATTTGAATTATGAAGTAACGAGATGTTATAGGTTGTGCTTCCGCTCAGTTCGCCATCAACGTAGATTTTCAAGTTCGGTGTTTCGAAGGTTGCTGCCATATGATGCCATCCTCCGGTCACGGCAGACAAAGAATTGAGAACTTTTTGAGAAGTTCCGCTGGCTATAACGACGGATGCCTTTCCGTCAGGTGTTAATTGAAGGGAAAAATCTTCGTTGTTGTTAAAACTGGTGTTTCGTTTAAAAACAAGTGGCATCCATTCGCCGGGAGTTCCGTTGATTTTTACCCACGTTGACAGAGTGATCGCGGTCGGCATAAGTGACCCGCTGGACGGTGTTCGGATGTACGCGTTTGTGCCATTGAATGAGACTCCATTTCCATTCAAACCGGTTGCGACTTGGGCATTTACGAATGTTCCGTTGTTTCCATAAGAACTCGAATCGGTCGCTGTTGGCGAAGTGTCCGGATCAAATGTGTAGCGCAGGACAAGTCCGTTGGTTAGCGAACTATATGTCGCTGTCAGAATCACGTTTGTTCCCGGCATGGTGAAGGTTGTTGACGCGGAAAGTCGGTTTGCTAAACGATTGGTATACGCCGTCGGAACAGTCGTCCATTCGAAAAACATAGAACCTTCAGGCGCGGCATCCGCCGATACGGCAACCACAGTTCCGTTTGTATAGGAGCCATCTCCGGATCCGTTTTCAACGGTTAGCGTGTAATAGACATCGTTATACGCAGCGGTCAGGGAAACCGCTTGTGACGGCATCGTTACGGTGGCAGTCGGAGATGTGACACTGTTCACATACTGTGTATCGCCTGTCCAACGGTCAAAGATTTTTCCGGCAGCCGGTGCGTTTGCTGAAATTTCCACCTGCTGTCCGTTGGTGTACGCTCCGCCGCCGGTACCGTTGTTGATCGTTAACGTGTACCAGCCGGGGAGATTGATGTAGGTTGCGGTCAGGCTGACAGGATTGGTCGGCATGGTGACCGTTGCTGTGGAAGATGTGACGCTGTCCACATATTGCGTATCTCCCGTCCAGCGGTCAAACGCTTTTCCGGTGGCGGGAGTGTCTGCCACAATTTCTACCTGCGTTCCGTTTGTATAGGAACCGTCGCCAGATCCGTTTTGAACGGTTAGTGCGTACATTGGAGGCGCTAACAATGCGATTTCTTCTGCGGTCAATGCCCGGTTGTAGATTCGGATATCATCCATCAGACCGTCTAAAAAATTGGACAGAGGGTTGTATGTATGATCTCTGCATCCTATCAGTACAGCAGCTTCGGAGTTGTGTTGTAATGGAAGGTTGTATGTTGTCGTTCCTTCGAGTTGCCCATCCACATATATTTTCAAATCCGGTTGATTGAATGTGGCGGCAATATGATGCCATTCTCCGGTTACGACAGACGAAGAATTGAGCACTTTTTGAGAAGTTCCGTTGCCTATAACGACGGATGCCATTCCGTCAGGTGTCAATTGAAGGGAAAAATCTTCGTTGTTGTGAAAACTGGTGTTTCTCTTAAAAACAAGCGATTTCCATCCGCCGGGAGTTCCGTTGATTTTTACCCACGTTGACAGAGTGATCGCTGTCGGCATAAGTGACTCGCTGGATGGTGTTCGGATGTAAGCGTTTGTGCCATTGAATGAAACTCCGTTGCCAGACTGTCCCGATACCACGCTGGCATTCACCAATTGCCCGTTATTCCCGAAGGGGCTTCCGTCGGTTGCAACAGGTGTTGTGTCGGGGTCAAATGTGTATTTCAGTACCAGTCCATTGGTCACAGTATTATCTTGAATCGTCAGTGTCGCAGAGCTCGGATTTCCCAGCGTACTGCCGCCGCTTGAGTTGCTCAGCGTTAACATCAGCGATTCTGCCGGTTCTACCGACAGAACGTCATCAATGATTCCGACACAGAAGGTTTTTACGGTATCGCCTGTGGCAAATGTCAGAGTTCCATTCGTGGCTGTATAATCGCTTCCCGCCGTCGCCGTGCCGTTGCTGGTGGCAAAATCCACTGTCACGGCCCGGTTTGTGTTTCCGGAGCGGTGGACGCTGATCAGTGCAGTGCCGGCACCTTCGAGGACAGTGTAAGAGGCAGAGGCAAAGGAGATTTCACCATGTACCGTAAGACTGATTGTGCGTGTCTGCACGTTTGTGCTGATTGTATTGGAGAACGTCAGGGTATCTGTATAGGTGCCGATCGCCAGCAGGTTGGCATTGCTGGTGTTGATGGAGACAACCACCGTGTTGGATTGGCCGGGGGACAGATTGCCGGTTGTCGCGGATAGATCCATCCAGTTCGCTGTTTTGGCGGCTGTCCAGGAAAAGGAGTTCGTCCCGATGTTGCTGATCGTGTATGTGCTTGAAAGCGGACTGAACGGTCCGCCGTAAAAACCGCTGAAACCGGTTCCCGTTGCCGGTGTAAGGGCCATATTCTGTTCAAATTCCTGCAATGCGGTGTAGACGTTCAGCCGTCCGCCGGTGACACACTTGCCGTTGAGCGCAGTGATCGGCTCGGCGCCGTCAAGGACGGCCTGCTTGACCGCAGCAGCCGCCGCGCCGGGATTGATGCTCCATACCAGTGCACATGCGCCGGCAACGTGCGGTGTCGCCATAGAGGTGCCGCTGAGATACTGGTATTGGTTTCCGGGCTGGCAGCTCCAAACATAAACGCCGGGAGCGCCGAGATCCACGCTGGTCAGGCCGTAGTTGGAGAAGTAGGCGAGTTGGTCGCGGTTGTCGGTTGCGGCCACCGCAACGATATTTGCATTGGTATAACAGGACGGATAATTCGGCGAAGTGTCGGTGTTTCCGCCGGCGTTTCCGGCGGCAGCGACGAAGAGAATGTTGGATCTGCCCGCTTCTTCAATAACATCGAAAAGCCCCTGAGAGTAGCCGCCGCCGCCCCATGAGTTGGAACTCAGCTTAGCCTTCATGACGGTCGCGTAATGTGTGGCATCCACCGCATCCGAGGTGCTGCCGCTTCCGCTGCTGTCCAGGAATTTCAGGGCCATCATCCGCACGTTCCAGCACACGCCGGCCACGCCGGCACTGTTGTTGCCGGCGCCGCCGATGGTGCCGGCGCAGTGTGTGCCGTGAAAGTGATCATCAAACGGATTGTTGTCGTCGTTGCAGAAGTCCCATCCATACACGTCATCAATGAACCCGTTGCCGTCGTCGTCAATGCTGTTGCCGGGAATCTCTCCGGGATTGCTCCACATATTGCCGGCGAGATCGGGGTGGTTGTAGTCGATGCCGGTATCAATCACCGCAACGATAATATCGGAACTGCCTGTTGAAAGATCCCATGCTTCCGGCGCATCAATGTCAGCATCTGCAATGCCTGTCTGCCCGCCAACGGTTTGACCGGAATTATGCATGCCCCACAGCAGATTAAAATCCGGATCATTCGGAGTTGTGTCGTTGACCGAGCAGATATAGTCCGGTTCGGCATAGGAAAATACCGGGTCTTTACTGAAATTCTGAACGGCCTGCGCGACAGAATCCAAATCAACATTCTGAAATTCCACGAGATAAAGATCGGGAGAATGCATTTTTTTCCGGATACGCCCGCCGTATATCGACGCGGCTTGATTCACCTGAGTTTCACTGGAACCTGACGGAACTTTAACCATGATATGGTCGGCAACCATGGCAGTTTGCCGAATCAGCTGTTCATCGCCGGTTTTTGAATCTCGCTGAAGACTTTCTTCGAGAAGAATCAGAGGATATTTGAAGGCGGCCCGCACCAGCCGTTTGCGTTCATAGCGTCCGCTTTTGTCCGGGGCCGTTTCGCGGGTTTTTATCACCGTTGCGCCGGCAAAACGGTCAGTTGTTTTTAACCCGGATACGGACCGCTCTGTTTTTTGTTCGGGGAGTTTGGGCGAAATTCCATTCGTTGACGGCGTTTCTTCAAGGGAAGAGGCATTTGGAGACGTTTCTGCCGCAAGATTTGCAAACGCGGTCGTTTCGACGTTTGGTTTATCTGCGGAACCGGGTTGTTTAAGGAAGTAAATACTCAGACTGAGTAACAGGACTATAACAATTAGAATCAGCGGCAACAGTGCTTTTTTCATTTTCATTCCTTGCTTTTTAATTCCTTATTAACAAACCGGGAATTCCTCTATCGTTAATCTGATGTTTTTGCAACTTCTATTTTGCCTTTCATCACAACGATTATTTCGCACGGCCGAGACGACAAAATGAGGTGTTTTTGGAATTTGTCCTTTCGTGTTAAAAAACTCTGCGCTTCGCTTGCGGGCCGCGCGAAAATGATAGATTCTCCGGATGGAGAATTTATGAAAGTGGTCATTGCAGAAAAACCGTCCGTCGCCCGTGAAATCGCGGCGGTGCTAAACATCTCGACCAAAAAGGAGGGGTATATCGAAGGGCGCGGCTGCGCGATTACCTGGGCCTTCGGGCATCTGGTGACGCTGCAGGAGCCGGGCGAATACGATCCCGCGCTTAAGCGATGGTCACTGGAATCCCTGCCGTTTATCCCAGAGGAGTTTAAACTCAAGCTGATTGAAAATCGCGGCGTGCCCGAACAGTTTCAGGTGATTAAAACGTTGTGCGAACAGGCCGAAGAAATTGTCTGTGCAACCGATGCTGGACGCGAAGGGGAGCTGATCTTCCGCTACATTCTCGCGCTGAGCGGCTGCGAAAATAAGCCGATCCGCCGACTGTGGCTTAATTCTCTGACCCCTGATGCGATCAAAGAGGCATTCAAAAACTTAAAGGACGGGCACGAATACGATCCGCTCTATGCCGCCGCCCGCTGCCGCAGTGAATCAGACTGGATTGTCGGGCTCAACGCGACGCGCTATTACACCGTCCGGCACGGCCGTTTCGGCGGAGGGACGGATCGTGTTTTATGGAGCATCGGCCGCGTCCAGACCCCGGTGCTGGCAATGATTGTCGAGCGCGACGATGCCATTGATCAGTTTCGCTCGCAACCGTTCTGGGAGCTGACCACCAAATACCGCGAAGCGGTTTTTAAATACACCGGCAAGCGGTTCGAACAACCGGAACTCGCGCAGGATCTTCTTGAAAAAATAATAAACCAGCCGTTTGAAATTTCCGGGCTCGACGGCAAAGAGAAAAAGGAGCCGCCTCCGCAGCTTTTCGACCTGACGACGCTTCAGCGCGAAGTGAACAAGTCCGACGGGCTTTCGGCCGCCGATACGCTGGCCGCCACCCAGAATCTGTACGAATCCAAGCTGGTCACCTATCCGCGCACCGACTCGCGCTATCTCAACACCGACATGAAGCCGCGAATTCCGCAGATTCTGGAACAGCTCAAGGCGATTCGTGCGGAGCAGATTGCGCCGCTCAATCTGGCCAAACTGCCGTTCAACAGCCGCATCATTGATGATAAAAAAGTGACCGACCATCACGCCATCATTCCCACGGGCGTTGCACCGCGCGGTCTCGGCCCGAACGAACAACTGGTCTATGACGCGATTACCACCCAGTTCATCGCCGCATTTTATCCCGCTTGTTTGAAAATCATCACCACCGTTGACGGCATCAGCAATCATGTTCCGTTCCAAACCAAGGGCACGCAAATCGTTAAACCGGGCTGGACGGCACTTTTCCCGAAAAAGAAAAAACCGTCGGATGACGACGAGGAACAGCAGGTTTTGCCCGCTTTCGTAAAAGGCGAAAACGGCCCGCACGAGCCGTTTTTGCGCGAAGGTAAAACCAATCCTCCAAAACATTTTACGGAGAACTCGCTGCTCGGCGCGATGGAAGCCGCCGGAAAACTGGTTGAGGATGACGCGCTGCGCGAAGCACTTAAAGAGCGCGGCATCGGAACGCCCGCGACCCGCGCCGCTATCATTGAAACGCTGCTTCAGCGCAACTATATCCGGCGCGACAAAAAACTGCTGCTGGCCACCGATATGGGCCGCTGTCTGATTGCGCTCATTCGCGATCCGCTGCTCAAATCGCCGGAAATGACCGGCGAGTAGGAGGGCAAACTCAAGCAGATTGAACGCAAAGAGCTGGATGCCGGCGAATTTATGAACGGCATCTGCGGTTATATTCGCGGGCTGATTCAAAACAGTGCCTCTGGACGGCTTGATCCGGCGCATCTGGGCTGTTGTCCGCTTTGCGGTAAAGAGGTGATCAGGGGCCGCAGCGCCTACGGCTGTTCCGGATGGAAAGAAGGCTGCGCCTTTGTCCTCAATCCGGAATATAAAGGGCTGTCGCTTACCGCCAATCAGATTCAAATCCTGTTGCAGATGCGCATTTTGCCCAATGCCGTTCAAGTCGACGGCGAACCGCGCCTGCTCATTCTTTCCACGCAGGGCGGTCTGATGGACTTGCAGTTGCCCTCTGCGGAGCGGCAGAAAGCGGTGAAGTAATTAGTAACGACGCAGTGCCCTCACCGCGTTTTTCTTTTTGAACCTCGGTCCCCTCCCGCAGTTGCCTTTTTTTCCGGTCATTGAGTTTTTTTACCCTAAAAACGTAAATGGGCGTGCAAAAGTAAGCGCCGTTGGCATGGTGTCATCGAGTATATCCCGTCAGAGAGCAAAGAAAGCGGGAAATATGAGCAATATCCTTAAAGGGAACCGGTGGTTAAGATAATACAAGGAACGTCCCGGAGTACGGAGTGTTTTTTATACTGCGGAAGTTGGGTTAAGCCCGCTTGCCTCCGAATTTCCGGCGGGGCGGAGCGTGCAGAAAAGGCTGCGCACGCGCGCCGACATAGACGGCATCTTCACCCAGCAGTTCCTCGAAATCCAGAACCAGTTTCTGCGAGGCGGTCACCTGAGAATGCCGATCCGCTTTGATAAAAACCTTTTCCCCCGAATCGAGCAGGATACAGATGTGCAGCGGGGTCGGACCGGGATGTTCCGACACGGTTTTTTTGATGCCTTGAAGCAGTTCCGCATTCAGTGCCGCTTCAGTCAGGTGCAGGCTGACTTTTTCGGCAAAGAGCTTGGGCGCTTCATCCAGCGGAAAAACTTCTGAAATCTGAAGTTCCATTTCCTCACGGAAGTCGCGCACCACTTTCCCGGTGACCATGACAGCGGCGCCATCCTGCAAAAAGCGTTCAAACTTTTGAAAGTCATCCGGCCAGACGACCGCGTTCACGCAGGTTTCCAGTCCTTCGAGCACAAAACGGGCATAGGGCCGCGGATCGTCCTTTTTCGTAAATACCTTGCGGTATTTATCAATCAGTCCGCCGACCCGGACATGGGTTTTGGCTTCATCGCCGCCGGCGGCTTCCAGTACGCCGGGAAGCGCGGTAAGCCGTCCCTGCGCCAGCGTGTTCAGCGTCCATTCGTATTGCGCCAGCGGATGGCCGGAAATATAAAAACCGATCAGCTCCTTTTCTTCTGAAAGCATTTCGCTTTCGTGCCACGGCTCGACATTGGGCAATTCGTCGTCCGAATGGCTTTTCGTTTCGGCGGCACCCATCAGATCGAACATGGAGGTCTGCCCGCTGGCGCGGTCGCGGGAGGACTCAACGGCGCGGCCCATTGCGGTTTCGATCCCGGCAAAAAGACGGGCGCGGTGAACCCCGGTAAAATCAAAAGCGCCGCATTTGATCAGGCTTTCCAGCGTTTTACGGTTCACTTCACGCGAGTCCACGCGCCGGCAAAAGTCGATCAGTCCCTTGAACGGACCGTGAGCCTCTCGTTCTTTCACCAGCGCCGCCACTGCCCCTTCGCCGACGTTTTTGACCCCGGCCATGCCGAAGAGAACGGAGTTTTTTACCGGACGGAAGCGGGCGATACTTTCATTGACACTCGGCGGGCAGACTTCCAGTCCCATTTCGCGGGCCTCAGCCAGCACCACCGGCAGTTTTTCGAGATTGCCCATTTCGGACGAGAGCAGCGCAGCCATAAACTCGGCAGGATAATGCGCCTTCAGATAGGCCGTCTGGTACGAAATAAAACCGTAGGCCGTCGAATGTGATTTGTTGAATCCGTACTCCGCGAATTTTTCAATATTACTGAAAATCTGTTCGGCCTGCTCTTTCGGAATTTTATTAACCCGCGCACAGCCTTCCACAAAACTGCCCCGCTGTTTGACCATCTCCTCCGGCTTTTTCTTACCCATCGCACGGCGCAGAATATCCCCTTCGCTCAGCGAGAAGCCGGCCAGATCGCGTGCCGCCTGCTGAATCTGTTCCTGATAAACAATAATTCCGTAGGTCTCTTTGAGGATCGGTTCGAGAACCGGATGGTCGTACTGTACTTTTTCGTGACCGTGCTTCCGTTTGATGTAAAGCGGAATAAACTGCATCGGACCCGGACGGTAAAGCGCCAGAATCGCGATAACGTCTTCGATGCAGTCCGGGCGAACCTGCCGCAGTGTGTCGCGCATGCCGGGACTTTCCAACTGAAACACCCCGGCGGTATTGCCTTTGCAAAACAGATCAAACGTCTTTTTATCGTCGAGCGGCAGTTCCATCGGATCGAGCTTCACCCCGTGGTTTTTCTCAACATGTCCGATGGTCTCCTGAATAATCGTCAGGTTTTTCAGCCCGAGAAAATCCATCTTGAGCAGCCCGATGTCTTCCGTAGGCCCTTTTTCGAACTGAACAATAATCGCGCCTTCTTTGCGCTCTCTGGTCAGCGGAATGATTTCCATCAGCGGCTTTTCGCCGATCACTACGCCGGCGGCATGCACTCCCGCATGACGCGGCAGCCCTTCGAGCTGCGGCGCATATTTCATGATTTGGCGCGCAATCGGATCGCTGGCGCAGGCCCGTTTGAAATCGGGACTTTCCTGAAGCGCCTTATCAAGCGTCATGCCCACGGTCTCGGGAATCAGCTTGGCAATCCGGTCGCATTCGGAGAGCGGCAGATTCAGCACGCGGCCAATGTCGCGCATCAGCGTTTTCGCGCCGAGCGTTCCGAAGGTGATAATCTGCGCGACGCACTCCTCGCCGTATTTGTTGCGGACATAGGCGATCACATCGGCGCGGCGGGTCGGGCAGAAATCGATATCAAAATCGGGCGGCGAAACACGGTCGGGATTCAGAAACCGTTCGAAAATCAGGTTGTATTTCAGCGGGTCAATCGCTGTGATGCCCAGCGCGTAGGCCAGAATCGAACCGGCGCCCGAACCGCGGCCCGGGCCGACCGGAATCCCCTGGTTTTTCGCCCAGGCGATGAAGTCCTGAACCACCAGAAAATAATTGACGTAATTGGTTTTTTTGATCACTCCGACTTCATACTCAAACTGCGCCTTGACCCGTTTGCCGAGGTCGTCCGCCGGATGGTCTAAATCCGCGATTTTGTAAAGTTTTTCCAGTCCGCGCCTGCCGAGCTCAAGAAGAAGCTGCTCCTTCGTCTTTCCCGCCGGAAGCGGAAATGAGGGGAAATGCAGCCGGTCAGCAGGCAGATGAAATTCAAACTCCACATTACAGCGATGGGCGATGGCCACCGTATTGGCCAGCGCCTGCGGCTGGCCGGGGAAAAGCCGGGCCATTTCCGCGCCGCTCTTCATATAAAACTGATCGCCCGAGTAGCTCATGCGGTTGGTATCTGACTTCAAGCTGCCCTGTTGCAGACAAATCAGCACATCGTGCGCCTCGTGATCCTGCTGGCGCAGATAATGGACATCATTGGTGGCCACCAGCGGCAGTCCCGTGATTTTCGCCACCTCCAGAATATGCCGGTTGGCAATCTTCTGCTCCGGTAATCCATGATCCTGAATTTCCAGAAAAAAATTATCCGGCCCGAAAATATCGGAGTATTCCTTCGCCAGCGCAACCGCCTTATCGACCGATCCTTCAGCGCAGGCCTCGGCCACTTCACCCTTCAGGCAGGCGGACAGTCCGATCAGCCCTTTGCTGTATTGACGCAGCAGCTTTTTATCCAGACGCGGCTTGTAGTAAAATCCGTCGAGATGGCTTATCGAAACCAGCCGCATCAGGTTTTGATAACCCTCTTGATCCTCCGCCAGCAAAACCAGATGAAGATTATCCGCCTGGGACGTTTTTTCGTCCATTCCGTTGCGGGCGACATACACCTCGCAGCCGATGATCGGCTTAATACCGGCCTGATAGGCCTCTTTGTAAAAATCCACCACACCGTAGAGCGAGCCGTGATCAGTAATCGCCAGATAGGTCTGCCCCAATTCCTTGGCTGTCTTCATGGCGTCGGCCACCTTGCAGGTACTGTCCAGCAGGCTGTATTCCGTATGAAAATGAAGATGGCAAAACGGGATGGTATTCATACTGCTATTTTTTTGTGAACGTTTTTTATTCAGTCCTCACCACAACCAGTTTTATCAGAATAAGTTAGGTCAGAATAATGAAAGGAGAAATCCATGCCTGAGTGAAAATTATTCTGACCGTAATTATTCTGATAAAACTCTCCGTTTTATGGCTTTGGTCTCACATTCTACTCATCCCGCCCGCCGGGGAAAGACCGGAGTTTTCCGACGTTTGGAAAAACGGTCAAAAAAATTTCCAACCATCGGAAAATCAACCATTTCATGAATAGAAAATTTTTCGGGGCGGCGCTCACGACTCCACAACGGAGCCGCCTGTTATCGGTTATCCGTTATCGGGAGTTGCTGAAAAACCACGCTTCTACTTGATGTATTTTTCTGCGTATTCACGGGACAGCCGCTGACCTTCTTCAATCTGGGCAGGGGTCATGTTTGTTAATATGTTATTCGGCAAGTAATGTACATTCCGTTGCCCTTCGTTCACAACCGCAAGCCATGCGTAGGCTTGGACATAATCCTGCGGAACGCCGTTGCCTTCGGCGTAACAGGCATGCAGATAGTTCTGGGCCAATATATGTCCTTGTTCAGCGGCAAGGCGGAACCATTTCACCGCTTCTACGTAATCCTGCGGAACGCCTTTGCCTTCGTAATAACAGACCCCCAGATAGTACTGTGCCCCTGCATAACCCTTTTCAACGGCAAGGCGGAACCATTTCACCGCTTCCACGTAATCCTGCGGAACGCCTTTGCCTTCGTAATAGCAGAACCCCAGAGAGTACTGGGCCTCTGCATCCCCTTGATCAGCGGCAATGCGGTACCATTTCACCGCTTCTACGTAATCAGAGCCATTGAAATAACAGTCCCCCAATAATTGTTGTGCATGCACGTACCCTTGATCAGCGGCAAGGCGGAGCCACCTCATCGATTCCTGATTATCCTGCGGTTCGACTCGAAAGTAATAGCAGACCCCCAAAGAGTATTGCGCTTTTGCCTCTCCCTGCTCTGCGGCAAGGCGGTACCACTTCACCGCTTCCTTATAATCCTGCGGAACGCCTTCTCCATTGTCATAACAGACCCCCAGATTGTATTGCGCTTTTGCCTCTCCCTGTTCAGCGGCAAGGCGATACCACTTCACCGCATTTTTGTAATCCTGTGAAACGCCATTGCCTTTATAATAAACTCTCCCCAGATTGTATTGCGCGGCCGCATCCCCCTGTTCAGCCTTTTGCTTTAAATCCGCAAATTCATCGCCGAAACCCATTAAAGGCAGGCAGACCATTCCAGTCACCAGCATCACGCAAAGAGATTTGATGTTCATAAACGCCCTTTCATTGCGCGAACCATACGCCAACCCCCTGAAATACATCAAGATTTAAGGGCGGGAGTCCCTTCGCGGTTAAAACAATATTTCATCCGAAAAAAGTAAAACGAGCGTCCCGCTCGTTTTCCGCCTGCGGCGGATCTGCCGGAGGCAGAAAGCAAGTGAGATGCCTGCTTTTATCAATAACATAACGACCGGGTTGCCTGCTTAGTTCCTCTCTCTTCAAATCGGGGCAAAAGGTCAGCTCGTGCATTGGATCAGGGCAAAAGGTCAGCCCGTGCATTGGATCATTATTTCTTTTATTCCCTGCATTTGGCATCCGCTCCTCTCGTGCAGAGCCGAAAAAAACAGCCGGTGCCCATCCCCTTTTTTACAATGAACCGCCTGCGATGCCGAGTCGCCGTACAAACGGGCCGGTTTAAAAACCGACTGTCCGTTATTCCCCCGGCACATTATAGGATATACCGCTCCTTTATATTCATGTCGTACTGATCTTTGCATGCGATCACCATACGATTTCAAACCGGCAAATTAACTTTAAAATTGACCCAATGCACGGGCTGACCTTTACCCGTAATGAACCAAAAGTGAGCCAGCGCCGCTTTCAAAACCGGGTCCATATCGGACTCGGAGTTGAACCGGTTCCAGAACCCCGCCATTTCTTTCGGGACACGTTCCGCATCGGGCGCTTCGCAATGAATTTTTTCATAACCCATTTAACCGCAGAGAAAATTCCAAAGATTGGAAGAGGTTTGGCCGCGAAAAACACAAAAACGCAAAGTTTCCGATGTCCGGGAAACCGT
The DNA here is from genome assembly GCA_025457785.1 of Pontiellaceae bacterium. Classification (GTDB taxonomy): domain Bacteria; phylum Verrucomicrobiota; class Kiritimatiellia; order Kiritimatiellales; family Tichowtungiaceae; genus Tichowtungia. The sequence continues at coordinate 12,361 of JALOTS010000003.1, forward strand.
ATGCTTGATTGCGAGAGCCCATTTTTTTGAAAAATGCCATAAATTACGGGCTGGTACCTTTTCCGGTTTGAATTGCTTTTCGGTGCCGGTTCCGGATGCGCGATATTGAAGGAGTACTCGTTTTTATGTTTCCATGTCTTGGAAAACATCAGGAAAAATGATTCGATCGCGTTCCACTTAACGGGAGGATTTATGTTTACAGGGATTATTCAGAGGCTCGGGACGGTTTTAGATGTCAAAATGCACGGCGCAGCAGGGCGTATTGCGCTCAAACCGAACCGCCCGTTCGATGCTCCGGTTCGTCTGGGCGACAGCATTGCCGTGAACGGCACCTGTTTAACCGTTGCGGCAATCGAGGGTGATGCCTTTTGTTTCGACGTTCTGACAGAAACGTTTGATAAAACCAATCTCGGCGAAAAAACACCGGGCAGCGTTGTGAATCTGGAGCGGGCGCTGGCTCTGGGCGATACGCTCGGCGGACATATCGTAACCGGTCATGTGGACGGTACCGGCAGGGTGCGGCGGATCGATCAGGTCGACCGCGACTGGAAGTTTGAAATTGAATGCCCGAAAGACCTGCTCATGCTGATGGTTTACAAGGGCTCGATTGCGCTGAACGGGATTTCGCTGACGGTTGCGGAGTTGAAGGATGATGGATTTGTTGTTCATATTATTCCCCATACGCTCGAAGAAACGGATATGTCCGGATTTAAACCGGGAACCAAGGTGAATCTGGAGGCCGATATTCTCGGGAAGCATGTCCAGCGTATCCTTGAATTCGGCGGCGGACAGAATTACCGGGTCAGTTTTGAAAACATACGCACAGGAGGAAATTAAATGAAGGATGCAGATTTGCTTAAACTGTTTGAAGATACCAGCGCCTTGCTGAACGGGCACTTCGAGCTTCGTTCCGGCCTCCATTCGGATCGCTTTTTTCAGTGTGCGCTGCTTTTGCAGTATCCCCGCATCGCCGGTCAGGTGTGCGAGGCGCTGGTTGAGAAAATGAAAACGGTTCTCGGAAAACTCGAGGTGGACACCGTGATTGCTCCGGCGCTGGGCGGAATTTCGGTCGGACATGAAGCGGCCCGTTCGCTCGGGGTCCGCTTTATTTTTGCAGAGAAAAACGAAGCCAAGGCGCTGACGATGCGCCGGTTTAAAATCGAAAAGGGCGAGCGGTTTCTGGTTGCGGAAGATGTGATCACCCGCGGCGGACGGGTTCAGGAAACCATCGACATCGTTCTGCAGAACGGCGGAATCGTGGAGGCTGTCGGTGTGCTGGTCGATCGCAGCGGCGGCAAGGCGAAATTTGACTTCCCGACGGTCAGCCTGCTCCGCATCGAACCGGTCACCTGGGAGCCGTCCGAATGCCCGTTGTGCAGACAGGGACTGCCTCTGGTTCATCCCGGGAGTTGAGAATGATTTAAACCAAGGCGGTCTTATGTGCAATTGTTTCAATGGAATTTTGATTGGTGTCATCCTGTTCTGTTCCGCGTTGAATGCACAGGACTATACGCCCGGGAAGATGGTTTCTGAGATCGTCTGCGAAAAGGATTCCGCCGCTTCATATATTTTGTATTTGCCGAGGTGTTATGACTCTGCGCGGGAGGAAAAATGGCCGGTGATGTTTGTGATGGCGCCAAAAGGAGGAAGCGAGGCCAGACTTCAGCTTTACGTTCCGGGAGCGGATCAATGCGGATGGATTCTTGCCATGTCGATACAATCAAAAAACGGGTATGCCGGTTCATCTAAAGCCATTCAGGCGATGGTGGATGATGTGTTTAAGCGGTTTCCGGTAAACAAAAGACGTTGTTATGCCTCCGGTTTTTCCGGCGGTGCGCGCGAGGCGTTCCGGCTGTCCAGCGAGATGCCTGGCAGTATGGTCGGAATTATTCCCTGCGGAGCGGGGGATTCCGGGCACGAGGTAAACACCCGTGTGCTGGTGTATGGATTGTCCGGCGCAATCTGTCCCAACCGGCAGGAGATGGCAAAAACGTTTTCTGAGCGGATTAAAAAGCAGGGAGTTCTGCGGTTTTTCCCCGGAAAACATGTTTGGCCGGATGAAACTCGTCTTCTCGAAGCGATGGTTTGGATGAACGGACAGTATTTTGAAAAGCAGCGTCGGGCTGATGAAGCGGAACTTGCGGAGTTTTCCGCAAAACTGTTGGCCGATATCAAAGCGAATCACGGGAATAAACCGGACGCGTATGAGCTTTGCCGGATTTTGGCGGGCATTAAAAAAGCCCCGGCTGCGGACGAGGCAGGCCAATTGCTGATGGAAATGGAGAAAGACCCGACGGTTAAAACCTATCAGGATGCTATGAAAGATGTCGCCGGTTTTTCAGAGAAATATTTCAGCGGAGGCCTTGCAAACACGGAAGAGGCCGAAATGGAGTCTCTGAAACTGGCCGAAAAATATACAAACACCCCTTACGTTGAACTGATGACGGGGTTAGGCAAAACGGCCAAGTGGTAACCGTCCTGCAGATTGAAATAAACAAGGACGCAGAGCGCCGCCGCAACCGGATGACTTCTGATCAGCGGCGGCCTTGACTGGAGGAAGCCTCTGCGGTTTATTTTGAACTGCAAAAAAGCCGGAAAAAAGGCAGGGCGAATTTTTATAATAAACGAATCCATTACAGGGAAATGATTTAGAAAAATATTCTGATAACATCCTGCTCTGTACGCTCCACTTGGAGCATGAAATTTACCACAAAACCTATAGAGCAGGATGTCTTGAAGATATTCCCAAACCGCGATAAATTCTTGTATAACCCCTTGAAACAGAAACTTACTGCAAAGAACAGAATGAGCCTGGTTATATTATTGGTTGATATTTTTGTGATTCGATTTTTGAAGAAGAGGATGGTAAAAAACGGTTGAAAATGGAAATGAGAAACAGAACTTGGATCCTGCTCGAATAACGCCCGGCAATGAAGATAAACTTGATTCCCACGAGGATCCTTTCAGACGTTGGCATGTCGTTATCCGGAGAGAATATGAATATACCTGACCCGCCGAGAAACTCACAGATCCAGACTAAATCGGAGCTGAATGGCATTACCCTGTTCTGGAAAAAACCGAGCGGAGGGCCGTTCCGCTATTTTATCATCCTCTTTCTGTGTTTCTGGCTGTGCGGATGGTTTGCGGGCTTCGTGTCTGTCGGGTCGCAATTGCTCTCCGGCAAGTTCACGCTCTTTCTTGCCGTTTGGCTGGGCGGCTGGACACTGGGCGGCATCTTTGCCGGTGCTATGATCTATCTGCTTCTCCGTCCCCAAAAGCCGGAATCGGTTACGCTGGAGCGTAACCGATTCAAATACGACACGGGCTCAGCCCCCATGAACTTCATGAATCCGTACTGCATGATGAGGAAGAAGCAAAATGTAATGAACCCATTCTCGCTAATGTTTCAGAAGAGGAAAACCTACGAACTGTCCCGGGCCGAGTGTCCCGAGTTCGTTCTTGAAGGGTTGGGAGATGATCAACGCCTTCGATTTGATGATGGTGCAGACCGAATCACAATTGGCGAATGTCTCAAAGAGCCCGAACGTGAGTGGCTGACCGAAGTTCTGAACACATGGAGGACCGGATAACAAACGCCTGAACCTTATCGAAAAATGCGCACAGTTTTTGAAAGGGCGGCTTTACGTTTACAGAAAGGATGAAAAAATGAGCAATGGAGCCATGTGGGGATGGATCGGCGGAATCGCCGGCAGCGTTCTTGGTCTCGCCGGAGGGATCATCGGAACGTATTTCAGTATCAGGAACACCAACGGTCCGCTTGAGCGTTCCTTTATGATCAAGTCGGCCGTCGTATGCTGGATTGCGATTTTGATTTTCCTCGGTTTGCTTCTCGGCTTACCCGATCCGTACCGGTACTTCATGTGGATTCCATACAGCATTCTTCTCCCGTTGGGCATCATCTGCGGCAACCGGCGGCAACAGGCCATCAGACAACAGGAATCGCAAAAAGAGCAGGTGGACGGTACGCGATAAACCGTGCCCGCCACCTGCGACGTCGGCTTCGGACGGGAAAAAGATGAAATACGACATCGCAGACTATCAACCCTCGGATCAGGAAAACTTAATCCGATTCTTCCGGAACGTGTTCTCTGAGATGGGATTTGGGTTTGATCTGACATCGAAAGATCAGGATCTGACCCGGATTCCGAATGAATACCAGGCCGGCGGCGGACTCTTCCTCATGGCAAAGGAAGAAGATTTGATCGTCGGGACAATCGGTCTGCGCAGAGTCAATGACGCCACATACGAACTCAAGCGTTTCTATGTCCTGAAGACACACCGGCAAAACGGAATCGGATCTCATCTTCTGAGTAAGGTGATTGAGCACGTCAACCGGCACATCGGAGCATGTATTCGATTGGACACCTCTCGCAGATCTCCTGAAGCTGTTTCCCTCTTCGGAGCATACGGGTTCGTCGAGACTGAACGCTTCAACGATGACCCTTTTGCCGAGATCTTTATGGAATTGAAAATAACCGGAGCCAATATTTATTTAGATTCTTCGAACGAAAAATCTAACGTCGAGACAGGTTCTATGAAAAATTCGGATTCATTGTGCGGCCAAATGAGACGTTTGGACCGGGAATGATGCTCATTCACAGGGAGCCGGAACAGAAATGAAACTGCCCATCTATCAGCTTGACGCTTTTGCGAATGCGCCGTTCGAGGGGAATCCTGCGGCTGTGTGTCCGTTGGTGAATTGGCTGCCCGACACATTGATGCAGTCCATCGCGGAGGAGAACAACCTTGCGGAGACGGCCTTCTATAGAATGGCACTTAGTTAAGCCTTTTTCCATGGGTGGGCGACAACGCAGGACAGTGCTTCCAGCCTGTCTGTCTTTGCATCGCCAAGCCGCAGAGGACAGGCTGGAAGCGCTGTCCTGTTTTAGTAATCTGTCCTTTAATCACCGTCCGTCCGCTGTTGCGCGCCGGCCGAGCAACCGTTAGACCAACAAAGGCTTCGCCTTTCTCGCACCGGTACGCTACTGTCCCTTCCTTGTTGGTCAACGCTCCGCGTTCAGGCAATCAGGTGGCGAAAAAGAAACAGGGACAGTTCATGAATAACGGACACTCTATTCAGGTGACGCTTCCGTTTGCGTCGGATTCGCTCCTTATAGCGATTGCCGACGAATACGGAACTCCTTTGTACGTTCACGATGAGAATTCCTATCGACGCTATGGTCGCGAGGCTCTTGCTGCACCGAACGCCTTTGGCCTGTCTGTCCGATATGCGATGAAGGCCAATTCGCATCGCGCCATTCTGTCCATCTTCGACAGCATGGGAATAGGCATTGACGCCTCCTCCGGCTATGAAGTCCGGAGAGCATTGGCCGCAGGAATCGCCCCGGACAGGATCAAACTAACCAGCCAGCAAGTGCTTCCAGCCGGAATTCTGAAAGAGCTGGTTGAGCTTGGCGTGGTGTTCAACGCCACATCGTTGCTTCAACTGAGGCGCTTCGCCGAACTGTTCCCTGGAAACGCGTGTCCGCTTTCTGTCCGCATCAACCCGGGCCTTGGTTCCGGCCACAACAACCGGACCAACACGGCCGGGCGAGGTGCGTCCTTCGGCATATGGAAGGACTATCTGCCCGAAGTTTTGAATATTGCGAACCAGAGTTCCCTGACGATTTCCCGTCTGCACTCCCATGTCGGATCAGGCAGCGACTGGCGGGTTTGGCAGAAGGCGGCGCGCATGACATTGGATATTGCACGGGATATGCCTGACGTGAGAACTGTTAATCTCGGCGGTGGATACAGGATTGACCGCATGACACCTGAGAACTCCATGGACTTTCAGACGGCATTTTCCCCTGTCAAGGAGGCCTTTGAGGAATTCGCTGCGGAAACGGGCCGCGAGCTTCTCCTCGAGATCGAACCGGGCAGCTATCTCGCCGCGAACTCGTGCATACTCCTCTCCCGGATCAACGACATCGTTGACACGGGAGTCGACGGGTACCGATTCCTGAAGCTGGACGCGTCCATGACAGAACTTTTGCGCCCGATGATTTACGGCGACAGACACTCGATACGCCTTCTGGCCAGGAAAGATGCGGCGACCACTTCATATGTCGTTGTCGGCATGTGCTGCGAAAGCGGTGACCTTTTCACCCCCAAGCAGGGCAATCCCGAGGAAATTGACACGGTCCTGCTGCCTGAGGCAGAGACAGGGGACTTTGTCGCTGTGATGGGTGCCGGAGCCTACAGTGCAGCCATGAGTGTAAAAAATTACAACTCCCGCCCTGCCTGCGCAGAGGTGATGATATTATCGGACGGATCCCATCGCCTCATCACTCGTGCACAGGACGTAGAAGAGATTTGGTCAAGGGAGTTACAGCTCTGGAATCAAACCGATAACTGCTCGCACCGGACACCTGACAAGTTGATGCCCGGTTAAGCAGACACTGGAAAAAGAAAATGAAAAATGATCGCATTTTTTCGGACCGAATTACGGATGTGCCTCGATCCTTCATCCGCGAGATTCTCAAGGTTGCTCTGAACCCCAATGTGATTTCGTTCGCCGGAGGCCTCCCCAACCGGGACCTGTTCCCCGTCGATGCGCTCAAAGAGGCCGCCTGCAGGGTGTTTGAAAATCAAGGCAGAGATGTTTTGCAGTATGCCTGCTCGGAAGGCCATGGCGGACTCAGGGAATACGTATCGGCGCGCTATCGGGAGAAAGCGGATCTGGACATTCCCGTCGACAACATCCTTATCACAAACGGGTCTCAGCAGGGCCTGGACCTCCTCGGGAAGACTCTTGTGAACGAAGGTGACGCGGTTGTGATCGAGGAGCCTGGCTATCTGGGGGCCATTCAGGCTTTTTCGCTGTACCGTCCGACGTTCCTGCCTGTCCCGGTTTCCTTGGAGGGAATGGACCCCGACGCATTGAGAATGGCACGTTCCGCCGGTCGTCCCAAATTGATGTACACCGTTCCGAATTTCCAGAACCCGTCAGGGATCACCTATTCCGATCAGAATAGGATGGAGCTGGCGAGGATACTTGAGGGAACCGATACCTTGCTGATTGAGGACGATCCCTACGGCGACCTGAGGTTCTCCGGACGTGCGCGAACGTCTTTCAAGCATCTGCTGCCGGATAACACCGTCCTGTTGGGTTCCTTTTCAAAAAGCCTCGTGCCCGGCCTGAGGCTGGGGTGGATCGCTGCGCCATCGGCGTTGATGCAGAAGTTGATCACCGCCAAGCAGGCGACAGATCTGCGCACAAGCCATTTCACTCAAAGCATGGTCTGCGAATATCTCTGCAACAACGACGCGGACGAACACATTCGCATGATTTGTGATGTTTACGGCCGGCAGTGTCGGGCGATGCTTGCGGGTATGAAGCGGCACTTTCCTTCGGAGGTGAGTTACATCGAACCCGAGGGAGGGATGTTCGTGTGGGCTGAATTACCGCGACATATGGCCGCAATGGACTTATTCGATCTTGCGGTCAAAGACGGAGTCATATTTGTGCCGGGCGATCCCTTCTACGTTCGCGGCAGCAGACACAGCACCTTGCGCCTTAACTTTTCGTGCACCGATGTGGAGACCATTGATGTCGGGATTCGGAGGCTTGGCACCGCGATCCGGAAACTTATGGGAAGACCAACAGAACAATGCAATGCTGTGGAAATCTAGGCCTTCGGCCTGTTTTCCGCTGATCGCAGGCGTTGGGCTCGCGAGAAAAAGGAATACACATGAAAGATGATACCGCAAATACCTGGATCGACGACGAGCACTCCGAACAGGTCGACCAATACCTGGACATGGCGGATCTTGTCGTGGTCGAACGCCAGCGGACCATCAAGATCCTCTCTGACCTGTTCGCTTACAACTTCACAAATCCGAACGGCCTAAGCTTGCTTGATCTCGGTTGCGGCGATGGCGTGCTTTCCCGGCACATCCACAGCCTGTACCCGGACAACCACTTCCATCTTGTGGACGGGTCTCCCGAGATGGCGGCAAGGGCAAAGAGTTGCTTCAAGGCAAAGAACACGTCTGTCGTCTGCCAGACATTCGAGGACTACATCGGCGAACCCGCCTCAGAGCCCCGCTATGATTTCGTGTATTCGGCGAACGCCATCCATCATCTTGCGCTGGAGGGTAAGGGCGCCTTGTACGCCAGAATCTTCCGGGACCTGCGCCTGGGCGGCCTGTTCATCAATATTGACACGGTCCTGCCCGCCTCTGAGAAGACGGAGGCATGGCAGTTCAGAATGTGGACGGACTGGATCAACGAGAACTTTCGCAAGTCGGACCTCCAGGAAAGGGCCGGCACCTATGACGGTCTGCCGGAGGGATACAAGAATTCCCCGGAGAACAAGCCAAGCACACTCTTAGATCAGTTGCGCCTGCTTGCGGAGGTCGGGTTCCAGGATGTGGACTGCTTCTACAAGTACAGCGTCTTCGCAGTCTTTGGAGGAAGAAAGAGATGATCACGGAAACCAACCAGAGCGTTGACCCTGCTTGGAACACGCCAGCGATTATGGCAAATTTTGATTCCCAGGTCGGGGTACGCCAGACGTTGCAAAGAATATGAATATCAAGGACATAGCCAGACTGCTTGATCAGGAATTCCGGGTTGCGGAAACTGCTGATCCCGGTATGATCAAGTATGCTCTCAATGACACCAGTCGGGATCTCGTCTCATCCGCGTTTCGGGAACGAAAGACAGGCTTGATGTTTGAGTTTGCCGACGATGTCGACATCGTTTTCTGCACGACCTTCTTAACCCACGAGACTGTAGACGCTGTCTTGGACAAATTGACCGGCTCAAGCCTAGTCTTCACTCACCATCCCTTTGATTATCACGAAGACGAACGTGGAATGAGCGCTGTTTCGGATGAACTTGTCCAACGACTCAGAAAACACGGAGTCGCCGTCTACGCAATCCATGCTCCACTTGACGTGGGCCTGAAGATCTCGGTTTCTCAGAGTCTGGCAAGCAGGCTGTCATTGTTCGAGCCTAAGCCCTTCTGCGCTACACTCGGCGGCCATCTGGGAGTTTACGGTCGCATGGCGACCGACACAGTTGCTGACATCGCCCTCTCGCTAGGCACGGCCCTGGGACTGGGCACCGTAGACCTCTTTGATAATGGCGGGCCTGTCGGCCTGACCGCCGTCGTTGCCGGTGGCGGCGATCAACTCGACATCATGAAGGAGGCGCAAGAGCTGGGCTGTACAACGTATATTACAGGTACTGCCGTTCATAGATGGGAACTGATGACCAATGCGAATCAGGAGTTTCGCGACTATGCTCGCGAGAGCGGAATAAATCTCCTCGGTGGCACCCACTACAATACGGAGAAGTGCGCCGTTCGGGATGTAGCAACCCTCTTGAATGAACAGGGGATCAAAGCCGAGTTTCTTGAAGACCCAGTGTTGTCAAAATACGAAGAAGGAAACTTCAAAATGGAGAGCAGCTAACAAAATGAATATTCGTATTGCAGAACTTAAAGATCTTGAGGCGACGGTTGCTATTTATAATCAGGCAATAGCTGCCGGCCAGAAGACCGCAGACACCACGCCCGTTACGACCGAAGATCGCAGGAAGTGGTTTGAAGATCATGCTCCCGGCCAATATCCAATCCTGGTTGCGGAAAGCGGGGACGTGATCGTTGGATACCTGACCATCAGCGCCTATCGCCCCGGACGCAAGGCACTTCGTCATACCGCTGAAGTGAGCTACTATGTCCATTTTGACCATCATCGTCAGGGTGTAGCGTCTAATCTCTTACAATGCGCCATTGGGATGTGTCCATCACTTCAGATAAAGACGCTTTTTGCGATCCTTATGGACAGCAATCAGGGCAGCGTAAAACTTTTGGAGAAATATGGGTTTGAAAAATGGGGACATATGCCGAGAGTAGCAGAGTTTGATGGAGTTGAAGTGGGTCACTTATACTATGGATTAAGAATAGAAAAATGCTAATCACTGCGATCACTCTATCGCGGACTCCCGCCGTCGATCTTCGAGCTTTGGCGGACAGACCGCCCGCTCCGAGTGACGCGTGACGCAATCGGACTTCCTGTCTTGGTCAAAAAAAGGAACCTTATCGAATGGAAAAATGTAAAATAGATTTTGAATCGCTTCCCTGGGAATCCCCGATGCCCGGCATCAGGTTTAAGGCACACAGACAAAATGGAAAAGTACTCCGTCTGGTCGAATTCAGCAAAGATTTCGTCGAGCCTGACTGGTGCCGAAAGGGACATATTGGATATATTCTACAAGGGGAAATGGAAATTAACTTTAATGGAACCCTCGTTGTCTTTCGAGCGGGAGACGGTGTTTTTATTCTGTCCGGAGATGAAGAGAAGCATATGGGGAAAGTGATCACCGATACGATGACGGCCATTCTGATTGAAGAGGAATAATCAAAATCTAAGGCAATCGAAGGGACGTGAAAAGGCGGACAAAATTGAATAGATGAGGCAAGGCACAATCCGCCTTTTTCCGCTCCTCATCGCAAACGGTTTAGGCCAGTGAAAAAAGAACCAAGTATGAAAAAACTGAAAATCGCAATAGTTCTGAGTATTGTTATTTTATTTGAAACAAACCTTTTGGCCTGCACAGGCTTTTGTATTTCAACGGATACGACCGTATTCTTTGGTAATAATGAGGACTATAGCAATCCCGATACAAAAATATGGTACGAACCCGGATCGGAAGGGAAATACGGGAGGGTATCTTTTGGCTTTGATGATTTCTTCTCTCAGGGAGGTATGAACGAAAAAGGCCTGTGCTTTGATGGCTTTGCCACAAAACTGAAGAAGGTAATCAAATCACCCGACAAACTTGATGAAGGGCTTGGTGAGATTATTAATATTGTCATGTCTGAATGCGCAACGGTCGAAGATGTCCTGCAGCTATTGAGTAAATATAACTTAACCGATCTGGAGAC
>JALOTS010000113.1 GCA_025457785.1 Pontiellaceae bacterium
GGCTGGAAGCGCTGTCCTACTTTTAAGATTCGCCAGACAACCATCGTCCGTTTTTCTGTTCAAAACCTCTTAACTAAGTGCCATTCGGGTCAGTCCTATAAAACAATGTTTTTCCTTCATCTCTTCTACCCCGCACTGTTTTCAACCGTTGGAACTCTGTCCGTTTTTTCAGAAGAAGCTGCAATTTCAGCGGAACAGGCCAGCTTTTTTTAATTCTTCGGGAAGATACAATGAACCGGTAAAACAGACGAGCCGCTTTTTGCCGGCTTCGGCCCATTCGATTGCGGGCTGCGGGCTTTCAACCGGCGTGATCTCCAGCCCGATCCGCCTGCCGTTTTCAACAATCGCCTCCGCTTTCATTGCGCGGTCGCCGGGCAGTGTAAGCGCCCAGGCTTTTCCGGCAATCGGCTGAAGTGTTTTGAGGATTCCCTCAACATCCTTATCCTTCATAAAGCTGAAACAAAACCCGTTTTCAAACTTTGGGAAAATTTCTTCTAAGGCCTGCAAAAGCGCGCCGGAACCGCTGACATTATGAGCGCCGTCATAGATCACCGGCGGTTTTTCCTGCAAAAGCTGAAACCGTCCGGGCCACTTAACCGACTCCAGACCGCGCTTCATTTGCAGACGGAAGCCCTGAAGGTCGGCCAGATCTTCGAGCGCGGCTACGGCAATGCCGCAATTTTCGATCTGAAATTTTCCGGCGAGCGGCAGACGGACACCGGGGTATTCATGCCCGCTGGCCTCGATGTCAAGCAACTGGTCGTCGCGGCGACGTTCCAGACATTGGAAAAAGACCGCCTCGTCGCTTCCAAGGATTGGAACTTTTTTCTCGGCGGCTTCTTTATAGACAATCGCTTCGGCTTCGACGGGCATCGGGCCGCAAATAACCGGCGCGCCGGATTTAATGATCCCGGCTTTTTCCCATGCGATTTTTTCAATCTCCGCACCCAGATAATCCGTGTGATCAATGTCGATCCGGGTGATGACAGAAAGAACCGGCTGAATCACGTTGGTCGCGTCCCAGCGTCCGCCCATGCCGGTTTCAATGACCGCATAATCCACCTTTTCGCGGTTAAAATATTCGAAGGCCATGGCGGTGGAAATTTCGAAAAAGGTCGGCGGGCGGATTGTAAGGCTCTGCGCGGCGGCCTCGACCTGTGCGATCAGCTTTTCCAGAACCGGATCAGGAATTTCGCGCCCGTTGATGCGGAAACGCTCGTTGAAGCGGAACAGATGCGGCGAGGTGTAAAGTCCGGTCTTAAAGCCGGAAGCCCGCAGAACCGACTCCATCATGGCGCAAACCGAACCCTTTCCGTTGGTTCCGGCAACATGGACGCACTTCAGCCCTTCGTGCGGATTCCCCAGCTTTTCAAGCAGCGCGCGGGTGACATCGAGCCCCGGCTTGATCCCGTAAGCGGTGCGCGCAAACAGAGAGGCAACCGATTTTTCAAGGTCAAGGCTCATATTAATTATCCGTCCGGCACTCTCAGTTTAAGCAATAAATCATACGCAGCGGGCATCACGGGTTGCTCATATAATCGAGAACCAGTGCCAGACGGGCCTTGAGCTGAGGGCGCGGAACAACCATATCGATCAATCCGTGTTTTTCGAGAAACTCGGCGCGCTGAAAGCCTGCGGGAAGATTCTGCTGCGTCGTTTCCTTGATCACACGCGGACCGGCGAAGCCGATCAGTGCGCCGGGTTCGGCAATGATCACATCACCCAATGTGGCGAAACTGGCCATCACCCCCGCCATGGTCGGATGCGTCAGAACCGGAATATAGGACAACCCTGCTTTCGCATGCCGTGCGAGCGCGGCGCTGGTTTTTGCCATCTGCATGAGGCTGAAAAGTCCTTCGTACATACGGGCCCCGCCGGAGGCGCAAATCAGAATACACGGACGTTTTTCCGCAGTACACCGCTCAATCAACCGGGTGATTTTTTCACCGACGACACTGCCCATACTGGCGCCGAGGAAGGAAAAATCCATCACGCCGAGACCGATATCGCGCCCGTTCAGCCTGGCGGCGCCGCAGGTCACGGCATCCTTGAATCCGGTTTTCTTCTGGTTCACTTCCAGCTTGGCAATGTAGGATTCCTGCCCGGTGAACTCAAGCGGGTCAACCGAGGTCATTCCGGCATCCCATTCGACAAACGTTCCCTCATCCGCAATCAAATCAATCCGTTTCTGCCGTCCCATTGAAAAGTGATGACCGCATTTTGAACAGACACCCAGACTGGCCTCAAGTTCTTTAGCGTAAAGGATTTCGCCGCAGCCGGGACATTTTTCCCAAAGGCCGTCCGGGACATCCCGTTTGCGCATCGAACCGATTGAAAGCTTTCTTTTCCCGAATCGTAACCCCATAAAATCTCCTTAAGTAATGAAACCATGAAACCCTGGAACGATGGAATGGATAGAGGACGAATAGCTTCTCCCACCATCCAATGTTCCAATACTCCAGTATTCCAAGGTTGTTCTTATCCTCTCGCCACTGTAATCACATGCACCGACACCGCCCCGCTCTTCTTGAGAACACGGGCACAGGCATCCACCGTTGCCCCGGTCGTCATCACATCGTCCACCAGCAGAATCCGCCGTCCGGCAGGCCGGGCAAACAGCCCAACTCTAAAAGCGCCGCCTACGTTAGCGGCACGTTGCGATGCTGTCAAACCCGTTTGGCTGACCGTCGGACGAACCCGGCGGAGAATTCCCTCCCGAAAAGGCACCTTCAACCGGCGGGCCAGCCCGGCCCCAAGCAGTGCGGACTGGTTGAAACCCCGCTCGCGCCGCCGCGTTGGAAACAGGGGAACCGACGTAACCCAATCGAACTCGATATTGGAATATTCCGCCCGAACACAGGCCAGAAGCAGTTCCGTCAAATCCGGAACCACCCAAATCGAATGGTTGTACTTCAGAGCCCGGATCGCCTGACCCGCCGCGCCTTCATACCGGACAGCCGAGCGGGCGCGATCAAACGACGGGGTTTCGCGGGCACAGGCAAAACAGGTATAATCATGCTGGATGTCACCCGCGACCGGATCGCCGCAAATGTCACAAAACGGCGGTTCCACCCGGGGTGTATCGGAAAGGCAGTCCCAGCAAATATGCCGAAGCGGCTCCGGTGAAACCGCGCCGCACTGAATGCAATTCCGGGGGTAAAAAAAATCCAGCATTTGCGAACAATGAGTTTAATTCCGGGAACACGGAAGATAAAAAAGAAAATCTTTCATTGCTCTGCCACATTGAGGATTGCGTTTCAAATGTGTTATGAGACACTATGAACCTCCTTGTTAAACGGGGGCGACTGGTTTCGACGCTTAAGTTGAAGCTTCAGTGGCGTGTCGAGGTTGGTCTCTTGGCCTCGTAAAAAAGAGTCCAAAACATTAAATGCTGACGAAAGTTACGCACTCGCGGCCTAAATAAAGGCCCGACGTCTTCCCTCCGACACCTGCTGAGAGGATGAAGACGACGACAGCAGGATAGTCCCGATGCCGGGCAGCCGGACGGAGGGGCGAAATCCAACAGGCTGCTGGCGTTCGTGATGGCCCCGTCTGCCGACAGTCACGAAGGCGAGACCCTAAAGGCGGACTACACACGTAGAAGCTGTTGTGACGCTTGGGCGGACGGGGGTTCGATTCCCCCCGCCTCCACCACTGTTTTTTCCCTGCGGGCTCTTTCCCGGTTGCCGGAACCAATGAAACCGCCGTAAGCGGATGGCTTACCCATGAAGAGCTTCAACATTACAAAAAACGCCGCCGCGCTCAGCCGCACAATTGAAGAGATGAACCAGATTGACGCAACGATTCCGCAGGGACCGATTCAATAAGTGATGCTCTCCAAGACAGCGGGACCGCCTTTCTCCGGATCAGGGTAACGGTATTCCCTGCCCTCGTAGTTTTTAAGGACGATTTCGTCTCCGTCGCGGCAGAGAGGCGAGTCGGGCAGCAGAGTGATTTTCCCGCCGCCGCCGGGTGCGTCGATGCAGTAGTGCGGCAGCGCAAGGCCGCTTACCCTGCCCTGCAGTTCGCGCAGGATTTGAAGCCCTTTTTCAACCGGCGTGCGAAAACCGGACGACCCGAAAACGGGATCACACTGGAAAAGGTAATAGGGTTTAACCCGCCGTTCAAGCAGTCCGTAGAAAAGTTCGGCCAGCGTTTCGGCATCGTCGTTAATCCCTTTGAGAAGAACGGTTTGACTGACCATTGGAACGCCCGCGTCGGCGAGCGTGCCGCAGGCGCGGGTTGTTTCGCCGGTGAGTTCCGCCGGATGAATGAAATGAAGCTGAAGCCAAATTCGGTATTTGGACAGAATTGCGGCCAGTTCCGGTGTGACACGCGACGGGAGCACGGCAGGAACCTTGGAGCCGAGACGGACGGTACGGATATGCCGGATTTTCCGAACACTGGAAAACAACTCGCTGAGATCCGTATCGGAAAGCATAAACGGATCGCCGCCGGAAATGAGAACATCCCGAATTTCGCTGTGCATTTCCAGATAACGGAAAACGTCGGCGGAAGGTTTCCGGTCACTGGAACCGACAAGGCGTCCGCGTGTGCAATAGCGGCAGTAAACGGCGCAACGAAGCGTGGCGAACAAAAGAACTTTATCAGGATAGGTATGAACCAGTCCGGGAACAGGGCAATGTGCCTCTTCGCCGAGAGGGTCGGCCAGTTCGCCGGGCGCGGGAACACAATCGCCGGACGGTACAACCGTCCGGCGCAAGGGATGGTCCGGTCCGAGCGAATCGAGCAAAGCCTGATAATACGGAGTAATTTGGACGTGAGCGGATTTTAACATAATGGACAGGATATTTAAATTGCAGGGCCGGTTCCATTCAAATTATACTCCGGCGGATTTTGAGACAGTTTTTAAACAGGAAATAATAAAATGAAATGTCCATGGGAAAAAAAAATAACGGTCAGCATGATTGAAGAGCGCACGTTGTTTCACCTGCGCTACAGCCGCGGCAAGGATATGCGCAGCGCCACCGATTTTGATAAATTCTGGAGCTTTGCTCATGTGGTTCGCGATCTGGCCGTTGACGGCTTCACCACAACCCAGCGCTCCTATCTTGAAAAAGATGTAAAGCGGCTCTATTACCTGTCGCTGGAGTTTCTGATCGGCAGACTGCTCGAACAGAATATGCTGTCGTTCGGCATGATGGAGGCCGCGCGCGAAGCCCTGAAGCGGCTGAACATTGATTTACAGAAAATCCTCGATCTCGACATTGAAGCCGGACTGGGAAACGGCGGTCTCGGACGGCTGGCGGCCTGTTTTCTGGATTCGATGGCCTCACTGGAACTGCCCGCCTACGGCTACGGATTGCGCTATGAGCACGGCATTTTCCGGCAGGAATTTGAAGACGGCTGGCAGAAGGAACGTCCCGACAACTGGCTTGAACTTGGCTACCCCTGGGAAATGATCCGTCCGGAATACACCCTGCCCGTGTTCGTTTACGGACGGGTCGAAACCATTTCAAGCACCCACCGCGGACGCCATCCGGTCTGGACAGACTGGCAGAAGTTTAAAGCCGTTCCGTACGATATTCCGATCATCGGATATAACAACAACACGGTGAATATATTCCGGCTCTGGAGCGCCCGCGCCGATGAAGGATTCCGGCTCGACGTATTCAATCAGGGCGACTACATCCGCGCCGTGGAGGAAAAAAACTGGGCCGAAAATGTCACGAAAGTGCTTTACCCGGCGGACAGTACCCACGCGGGCAAAGAACTGCGGCTGATTCAGGAGTACTTCCTTTGCACCTGTGCGGTTCAGGACATCATCCGCCGTTACCTGAAAAACCACAGCAATTTCAATTCGTTCGCCGAAAAAACCGCAATTCAGATGAATGACACCCACCCGGCGCTGGTGATTGCGGAACTGCTGCGCATTCTTTGCGACGAACAGCATCTGCCGTGGGAAAAAGCATGGGAAATCACAACCAAAACCTGTTCTTACACCAACCACACACTGCTGCCCGAAGCGCTTGAAAAATGGCCGGTTGATTTGCTGACACGGGTTCTGCCGCGTCACATGCAGATTATCTATGAAATCAACCATCGCTTTTTGCAGCGGGTGGAAATGAACCGCCCCGGCGACATACGAATCGTTCAAAATGTTTCACTGATCGACGAAAACGGAGGACGTCAGGTTCGAATGGCCAATCTGGCCGTCGTCGGAAGTCACAAAGTGAACGGTGTCGCAGAACTGCACTCCAGACTGCTGCGCGAACGGGTTATGCCGGAATTCAACACATTCTATCCCGATAAATTCATCAACATCACCAACGGAATCACCCATCGGCGCTGGCTGCTCAAATGCAACCCGGAACTCGCCGCGCTGATCAGCGAAGCCATCGGCGAAGGCTGGATTAAAAATCTGGAAGAACTCAAAAAACTCGAACCGTTTGCCGCCGATGAAACCTTCCAGAATGAATTCATGGCCATTAAATGGCGGAACAAAGTTGCGCTGGCGCGGCATATCGAAGAAACGCTGCATGTGCCGATCCATCCCTATTCGCTTTTTGACGTGCAGGTCAAACGCCTCCATATGTACAAGCGGCAGATGCTCAGCGCAATGCACCTGATCGCGCTTTATCAGCGCATTCAGGCAAACCCGCAGATTGATATCGTTCCGCGGACGTTTGTTTTCGCCGCAAAGGCCGCTCCGGCCTATCACATCGCCAAGCGCGTCATTAAACTCATCAATTCAATCGGCGCAGTCATCAACCACGACCCCGTTGTCGCAGGCCGGCTGAAAACCATCTTCCTTCCCGACTACAACGTTTCTCTGGCTGAAAAAATCATTCCGGCCGCCGACCTGTCTGAACAGATTTCAACGGCTGGAAAAGAAGCCTCCGGCACCGGAAACATGAAACTGGCGCTCAACGGCGCGCTGACCGTCGGCACATGGGACGGCGCCACCATTGAAATCGCCCGGCATGTCGGCGAAGACAACATTTTCATCTTCGGCCATCGCGAAGAGGAACTGGAAAAAATGCGCAGCGAAGGCTACGACCCGAAGAGTCTTTATGAAAACGACCCTGAATTGAGAA
>JALOTS010000114.1 GCA_025457785.1 Pontiellaceae bacterium
TGTCATGGTCACACACGAGCTCGATATCGCCGCCTATTGCAAACGGATCATCGTGATGCGTGACGGACGGATTATCAGCGATACGCAAAACGAAACCCGCCGTTCTGCCGACGAAGAAATGGCAGCTCTCAACCGTGCTGAAGAAAGCGCAAACCTCAGTTGATTATGCTTACAACACTCAAGTCCTTTCTGGCTCAGTCCGGGCAAACCGTCATCATCGCGCTGCGCGCTTTGCGGCGCAACAAACTGCGTTCGGGTCTCACCTCGCTCGGCATCATCATTGGTGTTGCTTCTGTTGTGACGATCGTTGCCGTTGGTAACGGTGCAGAAGCACGTATTACCGGCGAGATTTCCTCGCTCGGCCAGAACATGCTTTGGGTCTGGGGTCGCGGACGGACTTTCGGCAGAGCAAGTTCCGGGCTCAGTGGAGCAGGCGTCATTACATCGGCCGACGCGGAGGCCATTGCCCGCGAAATATCCAGCGTAGTTGCACTTAGTCCGGGCGTCGACAAATCCGTTCAGGCCATCGCCAACGGGCGGAACTGGGCTACTGAGGTTTCCGGCGCATCAGAGGCGTATCTGAGTATTCGCAACATGAAACTCACCGCTGGCTCAATGTTTACTGCCCGCGATGTTCGCGCCTCAGCAAAAGTCGCGGTCATTGGCTCTAAACCCGCCCATGAATTATTCGGCCCGTTGAATCCCATTGGTCAAACCGTGCGTGTGGGCCATATTCCCTTCATCATCATCGGCCTGTTGGAAGCCAAAGGCGCAAGTATGGTAGAGCAGAATCCAGACGATATAATTATTATTCCCTACACCACCGCCATGAAGCGTATCACCGGTCAAAAATATCTGGACTACATGACGATGCAAATCAGCAGCGCTGGCCAGGTGGATAATGCCCGGAAGCAAATCAAAAGCCTGCTGCGCCAACGGCATCGCCTGTCCGCTGAATGGGAAGATGATTTTGAGATGCAAAACCTCGAGGAAATTACTGACAAAGTCGGGTCAATTACAACCATCTTCACTCTTCTGCTGGGTGCAATCGCCGGCCTGTCTCTTCTGGTTGGCGGAATCGGCATCATGAATATTATGCTGGTCAGCGTCACCGAACGCACCCGGGAAATCGGTATCCGCGTGGCCGTCGGGGCGCAGCCTGCATCCATTAAATTGCAGTTTCTGATCGAAGCCGTCATCTTAAGTCTGCTGGGCGGACTCATCGGGGTGTTGCTTGGCGTTGGCATATCAGAGCTGATGAGATTTATAGTCGACTTCAAGGCGATCGTATCGATCAACTCAATTTTTATCGCCTTTGGTGTAAGCGTCATGATCGGCGTTTTTTTCGGTTATTATCCTGCCCGTAAAGCCGCCGCTCTTAATCCGATTGACGCCCTGCGCTATGAGTAGTTTTCTCCAAGGCTGCGGAGACGCAACCAACAGTTGAGCACTGAGTGCTGACCCTTTGAGTTTCGGCAACATGGCCCCTGCCGGGCTGTCTTGTTATTCGTTATTGGTTATTGACGTCACACACGCCTCTTCTTTTCATGGCTGCCGCTTAGCGTTGCATCGATCAGGGATACCGGTTTTTCGTCCAGCAGAAGCTCTTCCAACGTGCCCCATCCGTCTGCCTTTATTTCATAGACCGCATTCCTGTATCTGAAGTTTTTTATATGCAGATCCTGCAACGCTTCGGGCACGCAGGGCGCACTGAAACGGATTCCGTTCGGATCGTATTCCAGCCCCAGCATTCCGTAATAGATCATCGAAACAAAGCCCATGGCATGCCACAACTGGCCCGGATAGCGCCACCCTTTCCCGGTGTCCCAACTGATGCATTCCATAAATGTTTTTTCCATGGCGGCATCGCGCACCACTCCGAAAAAGATCGTGTTCAGATCATTCGTTTTACGGTGCTGAGCCGCGGCAATCGCCAGTCCGGTTTCGGTTTGCACCCACACATCCCGACCCAGATAGGTTTTAAGCGGAACATAATGACGCTCGCAATACCCATATTCGTTAAAGGCCGCCTGGTTGTTTTCAAAAACAGAAAGGGTCCGTGCGGTATCGGCAATCCCCCATCTGGGCCAGACCGCCAGACTTTGCCCGAAATTTTCCCAGCAGCCCCTTTCGTATCCGGGGGTTCCTTTACGTCCCTCCGTGTAATATCCCGCTGACGGATTCCAGAATTTTTCCCGGACGTTCTGTTTAATGGTTTCCGATCGTTTCCGCCATTCGCCGATAACGGACGGATCTTCTCCCGTCATCGCACCCATTTCCGCCATGGAGCGATAGGCCTCCGCATAGACAATCTGCGTGCTGAACGCATAGCCGCCGTTGATTTCTTTCTGGCGGCCCTCATCGGTATCCAGAAAAGAGGATTGTACCGCCATGCCCAATCCTTCGGTTTCGTCATACTTGATCTGCTCTATCCTTTTTTTCAGATCGGCATAGGTCTCTTTAATCAGGCTGAAATCGCCAGTGACAAGGTAATAGTCCCAAACGCCGACCGCCGGAAGAGCCAGTCCGTCTTCACCATTGTCGATTCCCTGAGAACTGATATAGGCGAGAGACGCCCGGGCGGTCTTCGGATCATAAAAACTGCCCATCAGCATGGAAATATAAACGGTATCGCGATTCCAGACCCCGTATCCCTCGCCTCGCCGGAAGCCGGCCTGCCACATCCCCGCCGTCTCGCCTTTCTCCGGGTAACGGAGAAACTCACCCGACTGGCAGCGATAAAGCGTATCCAGCGCGCACTTGTACACCGCATCAACGATCCTGTGCCCGGTCGAGAGAGATGGATAGTCCGCAATCGCCTCTGCCGGAGTAAACCAGTTACCGGGATAGACCTTCGATGCATCCACCTTCGGGTGATATCCGGGAACAACCGGCGAATAGAGTTTCGTGCCGTCCGGTGAATGCGCCGTCTCACCGTATGCGGAGTCAGACACTTTATCGGAATAAACAGTGTACGACTTCGACTGAAAAAGAACCGGCTCAACAGCCGGTTGCGCAGTCGGTCCTGTTTCCGGCAGACCGTCCGGTAAACAGCACCCGCACCGCAGCAGCAGGAAACAAAATAATAACCGACGTGTATTCATAACAGCCGAGAGCGTACAAACAGCCCGCTGCCAAGGAAAGGTCAAAACATAGATTCTTCGAGAGGCCCCCTTCTCTTTTTTCGGATCGTCGGGCCGGTATTGTTCCAACCCTCAGGTTTTGCCGTTGACGAACTATACCGGCCGGACTACGTTGTTTCGCATTACGGGCTCTGTAAAACAAGGGGAACTGCGAAATGGCAGGAATAAAAAAAGCAATCTGTCTTATCATTGCCGTCTCATCTACATCCGTTTTTGCGAAAACGTGCTATGTATCAACGAACGGCACATCCGTTGCGCCCTACTCCAGTTGGGAAACTGCGGCAACCAATATTCAGGACGCTATTAATGCGGCAACCTCGTACCTTGATGTGGTTCTGATCACCAACGGAACATACTATCCGCCGGACGCACTTTATGTTTCATCGTCCGTAACGATTAAAAGCGTCAACGGTCCGGAAGTAACCATCATCGATGCGCAGGATGCCCATCGCTGCTTCCTTCTTGAAAACATGTACTGCACCATCAGCGGATTGACCCTTACCCGCGGACATGCAACCGGAACGTTTCCCGACAATTGCGGCGGGGGCGTTTACTGCAAAAATTATGCAACCCGGCCGACGCTGACGAACTGCATCATTACCGCCAATGCTGCGGACAGCAGAGGTGGAGGGATGTATTACGGTGTTGCGAAAAACTGCCGATTCAGCGGGAACACGGCAACCGATTACGGAGGCGGCATGATGGGCGGCACAGCCTCCCAGTGCATTTTCAGCGATAACAGTGCCGGTCAGGGCGGCGGCATTCACAGCACCACCGCCGATCACTGTACGATCAGCGGCAACACGGCAACATCGTATGGCGGAGGAGCCTCGGAATCCTCCGTGAACTACAGCTTCATTGCCGGAAACCATGCCGGCTTCGGCGGGGGCGGAACGCATAACGGATCGGCCTCCCACTGTACGGTTTCAGTAAACGCTGCCGACGATCGCGGCGGCGGAAGCTATGGCACAACACTGAATCATTGCACGGTTACCGGCAACGCCTCTGTGTGGTATGGAGGCGGAGTGTTCAGCGGCTCGGTACAAAACAGCATCGTCTGGCATAACACCGTAAAGGACCAGGGAAACGATATCTACAGCGCCTCTGCCTCCCGCACCTGTTCGCCGGATGTAACCCACGGTTCCGCCGGATGCATCACCAACCGCCCGCTGCTGGCGGATTCCGCCGGGCACCTGCATTTCAACTCACCCTGCATCGATGCGGCCGCAGCCGGTGCTGTTGAAGATATCGAAGGAACCCCCCGCCCTCTCGACGGGGATGCCAACGGCAGCGCCGTTCCGGATATCGGCGCCTATGAATTCGCCAGTTCAGCCGTTGATTCCGACAACGATGGACTCGATGACAGCGCAGAGGTTTACACCTATCGAACCAATCCAAAAAACACCGACTCCGATCATGACGGACGGCTCGACGGCGATGAAGTTGCCATGGGATTCAGCCCCTCTTTCGATGAATCGCCTGCCATCGCCCTGGGCAGGGATGACGTGCTCAACGATCCGGCAGGATATGATCTCTACACATCGAACTCCATTGCCGACCTGAATATGGGCTGCCTGATGCTCCAGACCAGTAACGAATGGATTCGCCTGAACCTCCAGCTCGAGCAGTGCACCAATCTAACAGAGAATGTCTGGACCAACGCCGGTGATCCGGTTCTTTGGCAACACCCCGCCGTTGATGGAAAATCATTCTATCGAATACGGGGAGAATAATCCCATGCAGCAGAGCCTCACCAACGCCTGCTTCTTTCGTTTCCGGTCACGGCCCGTAAACGTACCGCTCTTCGATTACGAAACCGTAATCTGAAAAGGAATGGTTTCAGAGAGCAGGTCTTGGTAGTATCCGGAAATGAATGTGCTGCTGGTTGAGGATGAAGCGAAAATCGCGTCGTTTGTCTGTAAAGGACTCGAGGCGGCGGGTTTTTCAATAACAGTTTCCGATGATGGGAACCAGGCACTCGAACTGGCGACAACCGGTTCGTTCGATGTGATCCTGCTCGATATCATGCTTCCGGGCCGTGACGGGCTCAGCATCCTGAAAGAACTGCGCGAGCGGCGCAACACCGTTCCGGTGATCCTGATTACCGCCCGATCGGAAATCAATCAGCGGGTTGAAGGCCTCGAACTGGGCGCGGACGATTACATTACTAAACCTTTTTTTATGGACGAACTGATCGCCAGGGTGAAAGCGGTCGTTCGGCGAACCACGGGAGAAACGCTCAGCGTGCTGCACTCCGGCAAACTGAAGATCAACCTCATCACCCGCCGTGCGCAGTATGGCGATGAAGAAATCATTTTTGCGCCGCGGGAATTCAGCCTGCTGGAGCATCTCATGCGTTCACCCGGCAAGATCTTCACCCGCGATCAATTGCTTGAGCAGGTCTGGGGCTACGGCTTTGACCCGCACACCAATCTGGTCGAAGTCTGCATCCGGCGCATCCGTGAGAAAATCCGCTACGACACCTGCATTGAAACCGTGCGCGGCGTCGGCTACCGCTTTAACAAAAATGAGATTTAAAATGGAACCACGGAATACACAGAGCACACGGAAAACAAATGTCTCAATTTCTGTGTATTCAGTGTATTCCGTGGTGAATTAAATATGCTCCGCTCCTTCAAACTGAAAATCGGACTGCTCAGCGTCGCGTTTTCCGGCGTGCTGCTGCTGGGCTTCAGTCTGTTTTTCTTCCAGATGCTTTACCGGATCGGGATCGACCGGACTGACCGCGAACTGCGGGCGCTGGTTGAAGCCGACATCCGCAAAACCCAGCCGCGCAACCACTGGGCACGGTTTGAGGGCTCGCTCAAAACACTTTATGGCGATCTGTCTGACCGGCAGTTTATCCTCAACGTGGAAAGTTCAGTCGATGAACTTCTGTTTGTCTCACCGCAGTGGCCGCCGGAAGCGTCCGTCCTGAAAAAACCAGAGCCGGTTTCGGCAGTTCCGGCGGTTCCGCCGGAAGAGAGCCGTCCCCGTCCGTTTGATCAACCGCAAAATAAACGCCCGCCGGCAAACCCTCCGCTGGAAATCAGCGGCCCGGAATTTACAACCGTTGGAATCTGGCGGATCATCGCCATCCGCAATCCGGAGGTGACGCTCTGTCTGGGAACCAGTCTGGAGCCGCTGAATGCGGAACTGAACCGCTTCCGCAACGCACTTTTACTGGCCGGGCCGGTCGCCCTGTTTCTGCTGAGTGTGTGCGGCTGGCTGCTGGCGCTGCTGGCACTGCGTCCGGTACAAACCATCTCGCGCACCGTTGAAACCATCACGGCCCGCAATCTGGGACAGCGGATTACGGCGGCCCGTGCCGATCAGGAATTCCATCAGCTTATCGAACTGATCAACGGGATGCTTAACCGGCTCGAAAAAAGTTTTCAGCAGGCGACGCGGTTCAGCGCCGATGCGGCGCATGAACTCAAAACCCCGCTCACGATTTTGCAGGGCGAGCTGGAACACGCGCTGCAGTCGGCAAAAGACAATTCCGCCGAACAGAAAACCTACAAGGAACTGCTCGACGAAGTCCAGCGGCTCAAATCCATCGTCCGCAAACTGCTGCTGCTTTCTCAGGCTGACTCCGGACAAATGGTCTTGAGCAAAGAACCCGTCAACCTCACCCGTATGATCGAAGCGGTTTGTGAAGACATACAACTCATTGCGCCGGGACTTGAGATCCGGACGGAGCTTCAGCCGGACGTACAGGTCATGGCCGATCCCGATCTGCTCAATCAGATCATCCAGAATCTGGCCGGCAATGCGGTAAAATTCTGTCGCGGCGAAGCGCCGATCACGATTTCACTCCAGACCAAAAACGAACGCACTGTGTTTCGTATTTCCAATCGGGGAGAAATCATACCGGAAACCGACCGCGAAAAAATCTTTGAGCGGTTCTACCGCGCCAACCGGAACACCGAGGGGTCGGGACTGGGTCTCAGCCTGGCCCGTGAAATCGCCCGCGCCCACGGCGGCACACTGATACTCGAATCGAGCGGCTCCGATGGAACCGTCTTTTGTCTCGCGTTGCCCTCGGCGTGAAGCCAATCCTGCAACATTAAAAGCCAGCCGATTTTAATGTAAATCAGGGAATCAAATTCCCCGATTGTCAGAATTAACGGCGTGTGGGAACAGTTTTTTGTATGACGCTGGAGTTGGTCAGGTGACACGTAACGTCTTCTGCCAATAATAGTAGGCTTCTGGACTGCCTGCTTTGAGGCGATTGAGCGCTGCGTAGTCATCTTGCAATGGCGTAGCCGCCAAAATCTGAAGTTCTTCGATGTTGTAACGGGGAACAGCGGATGCTTTGACGCGTTTAAGTGCGGCAGCGAGCCAGGCAGCTTTTGCGGCACACACCTTGGCTTCATCCCGTGAAAACTTTTTGCCGATAATGTGACTGTCGAGTTGGCCAATGCCGGTTTCCAATGTTTGGACCTCTTCCGAAGCCGGGCAGCCTTTGAGCCCAATGAGGCTGATCAGGCGGGAAGCTTCAACGGTGTCATTCAGCACTTGTTCCCTGCTGAAGGCATTACCCCGATATGAATTTTCTACCTGCCAGATTTTTTCGTATGCCGCAAACAGCTCGTCCATGTCGCTGCACCGATCAAAGAGCGCTCCGATATCGGAACAATGCTTCAGAATCTTCAACGCCGCTTTGTGATTTGTGTACCGCACGCCAATCGTACCGGGTGCGAAGGCGGTCAGCTTGTCGGCGGTCAGACCTTCAACAGTTGGAACCTGCACGTTGAGCTGGTTTTCCGGAACGGCAAACGGAGTGGCGACCGGCTTGGTTATGGTTTGCGGATAAAGACACTCTTCTTCCAGCACATCCAACACAATATCGGCAGACTTCCCGTTGACTGCCGACGTGTAGCTGAATTTGTAATGAGAGCGTTTCGGCAGTCGATCCGGGTCGCGATGATCCATCTCAAAATTTTCGAAACGGCTCTCTGTTCCGATGGCCCGCAAAACGGATTCCATCTCAGCACCGGAAACGGTACAGACAATATCAACATCAATCGAAAGCCGCCGGATGTCTTCCAGCAGCAGCAACATGCAGGTTCCCCCCTTGAAGACAAACGGGAGGTCATACCGAACCAAATGGCCGACCAGTTCCAGAGCGTGAATGCTTTTTTCAAGCAGGCCGGGATCAACCCGCTGCATCTGTCCGCGCTGTGCGTCCAGCCACTCCTTCGTGAAGCACTTTTCCTGCAATACATTCATGGTTTTATCCGCTGAATCTACTAGCGGCACTTTTTGACAAAAAGTGCCGTTAGTGGATTACGATGCCTTTTACAAGGCTTAGCAGGCCGGTTTTCCGACGGGTTGAATATTTCATTAACTCTGACATATCAAT
>JALOTS010000115.1:0-6995 GCA_025457785.1 Pontiellaceae bacterium
CCCGACCTCCCGCAGGTTCCTTTGAAAAGGGTGTCGCCGCTGAATAGAACTTTTTCTTCTTCGAAGTAATAGCAGACGCCACCCGGCGTGTGGCCGGGTGTTTCCAAACACTGGACCCGGCACAGGCCGGCGTTTAGTGTTTTTTCCGAACCCTGGAACAGTTCAGTCAGAGGTTTCCAATCACTGGAATTTTCGGGGTGCAGAATGTGACAGACCGGTTTTTCGGGAACGGCGTAGTAGGGCGGAATCTGGTTTTGGAATCGAAACGCCCATTTTTCGTCTGCGGCGTGCAGGTAAACCGGGGCGGGGCGCCTGCTGTGCAATTCGTTCAGTGCGCAAAGGTGGTCGGCATGGCCGTGGGTCAGCAAATAGGCGGCAACATCGAGGCCGTTGGTGTTGATCACGGTTTCAATGGTTCCGGCATCGCAGCCGGGATCGATAATCAGCGCCCGGTTTTCAGCACCCCAGACCACAGCGCAGTTCACTTCAAACGGACCGACGGAAAGGATTTTAATATTCATGACGGCAGACGGTACGGAACGGTTCCGCATGAGAAAAGAAAAAACGGGAACCTTTTACGGGGCGATTTTAAACAAATATGGGATGAAGGGTTGACATAACCGAGTCGTTTCCTCACCTTATGCGGAATTTTAGACGGATTTCGAAAACCCTTAACCTATACAGGAGGACGCAAATGAGCGCACCGACAACGAATAAAAAGCTGCTGAATTGGGTAGCTGAGATTGAAAAAATGTGTACGCCGGACCGTGTGGTCTGGTGCAACGGTTCTACGGAAGAATACGACAGACTGATGGCTGAAATGGTTGCCAGCGGCGCAGCAATCAAGCTGAACGGAAAGAAACGCCCGAACAGCTTCGCCTTCAACTCGGATCCTTCGGATGTGGCGCGTGTTGAAAACCGCACTTACATTGCATCGGTCAATAAGGAAGATGCCGGTCCGACCAACAATTGGATCGATCCCGTCGAACTCAAGAAGACGATGACCGCACTGTACACCGGCTGCATGAAGGGCCGTACCCTCTACGTGATTCCGTTTTCCATGGGTCCGATCGGTTCGCCGATCGCAAAGAATGCCATTGAAATCACGGACAGTCCGTACGTGGTCTGCAATATGCATATTATGACCCGCGTCAGCACGGAAGTTCTCCGGTTGATCGAAAAAACGGATGATTTTATTCCCTGCCTGCACTCGGTCGGCGCGCCGCTCGAGCCCGGTCAGAAAGACGTTCGCTGGCCCTGTGCTCCGCTCGAAAAGAAATATATTGCCCACTTTCCGGAAGAAAACCTTATCTGGTCCTTCGGTTCCGGATACGGCGGAAACGCATTGCTCGGCAAAAAATGTCTGGCGCTTCGTATCGCCTCGAACATGGCCCGTCATGAAGGCTGGATGGCCGAACACATGCTTATCCTGCGCTTTACCAATCCGCAGGGTAAAAAATTCCACATCGCGGCGGCGTTTCCGTCGGCCTGCGGAAAAACCAACCTCGCCATGCTTCAGTCCACTGTTCCGGGCTGGAAAGTTGAAACCATCGGCGACGATATCGCCTGGATGAAGCCCGGCAAAGACGGACGTCTTTACGCCATCAATCCGGAAGCCGGATTCTTCGGCGTGGCGCCGGGAACTGCGGAATATTCCAACCCGATGGCTCTCGCCGCCTGCTCGAAGGACACCATCTTCACCAATGTCGTGGTGACTCCGGATCTGGATGTCTGGTGGGAAGATATGGGCGTACCATGCGAAGGCGGAACGGATTGGAAGAATAATCCGTGGAAGCCGGGCCTGAAAGATGCCGAAGGCAAGAAGATCCTCGGCGCTCACCCGAACAGCCGCTTTACGGCTCGCGCCGCCAATTGTCCGGTCATTTGCGAAGACTGGGAAAATCCGGATGGCGTTCCGATTGACATCTTTGTGTTCGGCGGACGCCGTACCACCACAATGCCGCTCGTTCATGAAGCGTTCGACTTCAAGCAGGGCGTTTACATGGGTGCTACCGCAGCATCCGAAGCAACTGCTGCCGCTCTGGACGTCAAGTCGGCGATTCGGTTCGACCCCTTCGCGATGACCCCGTTCATCGGATATCACGCCGGTGACTACATCAAGCACTGGTTCGAAATGGGCGATCTGCTGGGCGACAAGGCTCCGCGCTGCTTCTACGTCAACTGGTTCCGTAAAGACAAAGACGGCAAATGGCTCTGGCCCGGTTTCGGTGAAAACAGCCGCGTCCTTAAATGGATGTGCGAACGTGTCGAAGGCAAGGTCGGCGCCCGTGAAACCCCGATCGGTCTGATGCCGAAAGATGGCGACCTGACGCTCGAAGGTCTCAATATTCCGGCTGCGGATTGGGCTGAACTGATGAAGGTTGACACTGATCTGTTCAAAGCCACGCTGAATGATGCCAGGGACTATCTGGCGAAATTCGGCACCAAGCTGCCGGCTGAAATGGTTGAACAGATGAAAGCTCTTGAGGCACGTCTCGGTTAATCCCGAACGGTTGAACATAGAAAGGGCGCTCCGGTTTCCGAAGCGCCCTTTGCTTTTCAAGGATTGGACAGCGGGTGTTTCCTGAAAAACTGCAGTCGATCCGCCTGTACGGAGGAACAGCGGCCTCGCTGTCCGCAGTCGCCGAGGCCGGCGACCCTCCAAAAAACAGGGTTGCAGTTTTTCTGATTCGCTCTAAGGTTTTGGTGTTTCGGACGTTTTGTCTTCCTGCATTTTGCCGAGGAATTGGGGCAGGTCGAGTCCGACCTGCTTGGCGAGCTCGTGCATGGGGGGCAGGGCGCCCATGAGGCGTCCGCCCAGTCCGGCCAAACCGCCATCCTTTCCGCCACCGTCCCAGACGATAACCTTCTCGATCGGCAGATCCTGGATAGCCTGCGCCTGAATCGAGGCAATGGCCTGAAGTTTTTCGATAAGCAGCAGCGAGGCGGCCTGATTGGCGGTCTGACAGGCCGCGACAAGGGCTTCGTAGCCTTTGGCTTTTCCGTCGAGGATGGCCTGCACCCCGGCGGCTTCGGCACGCATTTTGGCCAGCTTGCCTTCCGCTTCCCCTTGCGCTGTCCGGATAACCCGTTCTTTTTCGGCTTCGGCAGCGATGATGATCTGCTGTTTTTCGGCCTCGGCGGGAACCACGACGGTAGCCTTTAAGCGGGCAGCTTCGCGTTCAGCACGGGCTTCTTCCGCTTTCTTTTCAGCCACTTCCTGCGCCACACGAATGGAGCCGTCGGCTTCTTTGGCTGCGGACTCTGAGCGATTGCGCGCTTCCTGTTCGGCGACGTGCTGGTTGGCCTCGTAGGCTGCTTTTTTGGCACGGGCTTCGGTTTCGCCCAGCGCGGCCTCGGCATCCAGCGCCGCCCGTTTGGAACGGCGTTCGCGGTCGGCGGTGGCTTCCCCGATTTCGGCTTCGGCGACGGCGGCGGCGACGGCGACACGCTGGTCGCGGTCACGGATGGCAACGCCGGTCTTTCCGAGTTTTTCCTGTTCCGCCACATCAATCAATGCCTGATTGATGGCTTCGGCGGCGGCCCGGCGTCCGAGCGCTTCGATATAGCCGGATTCGTCGCCGATGTCGCGGATGTTGACGTTAATGAGATAGAGGCCGATTTTTTCGAGTTCGCCGGAAACCGAATCATTAACTTTTCCGAGAAACGCCTGGCGGTCCTGATTGATTTCTTCAATTTTCATGGTGGCGATGACGGCGCGCATCTGTCCCAGAATAATATCCTGCGCCTGATTTTCGATTTCCTGCCGCGAGAGGCCGAGCAGCCGGACGGCGGCGTTTTGCATAACGCTCGGATTGTTCGAGATGGCGGCCGTTACAGTGGTCGGAACGCTGACGCGGATGTTTTCCAGCGAGAGGGCGTTCTTGAGGTCGATCGGAACCACGAACGGTTCAAGATCGAGATAGGCGAAATCCTGAATCAGCGGCCAGACAAAGGCCGCGCCGCCGTGAATACATTTGGCCGCGCCGCTTTGCGTTTTACCGTAAATGACGAGGATTTTGTTTGAAGGGCAGCGGCGGTACCGGCTGGCCAGCGCCAAGAAGGCGGCGATGGCTCCGACCGCGAGGATGAGAAGCAATATTAATCCCGGCATGATGAGTCTCCTTGTTCTGTTGTTTTTTCCACTTCGACTGACGTTTGATCGATCACTCGTTTAATTCGAACCTGTGTTCCGGCGGGCAGGGCCGAACCGTCTGTGCTTTTCGCTTTTACATGCTCGCTGACCCCGTTGATGATGATTTTGATTTCACCGAAGCCGCCGGCGGGGATATTGAGGTAAACGATGCCGGTTTGTCCTTTGCCGGCGGAGATGTCCTTGGTTCCCGTTTCGGTCAGCTTGCCCATTCCGTAGAAAATCACCGCAATCGCGAACATGCCGATCAGTCCCCAGATGGAGGCGATGCCCATGGCTTTTCCCGTCGCCATGCCGTCCGTTGTATAAAGTGCGCTGCCCCACGAGAAGAGGGTGAAGAAGGTCACAATCGAGCGCAGACTGAGGAGTTTAAACGCCTGTGAAGACTCAACCACGCTGCTGTGATCGACATTGTCCGGCGCATCCGCATTGCCGACATCCGCAACCGCATCGGCATCGCCGCCTACATCGACATCATCGCCGGAGAGGCCCATAAAGGCCGCGATGATTTGCCAGAGAAAGAAGACGCTGAAGAAGGCCGCCATTCCGTAGAAGAGCTGTGCGGCGCCGGTTAAGTTGTTCCACCATTCCTGCATACTTTTTTCCTTTCCGCTTATTTTGCGTAGATTCCTTTTTCGCATGTAACCACAAAGTTTTCCGCCGACGACTTCATCTGCTCCCATTCTTTCCGGATTTTTTTTGCTTCATTCAGATCAATCAAGCCGTCGTTTTCGATGCTTTCTGTCAAGACATCCAGCAGATCGGAAAATTCGCGGACAATCCGCCGGGTCATGTACAGCAGCGGAATGGCTTCTGTTTTTTCTGTTGGTACATTCGGAACAAAGTACCCGTTGGCCTTTTGGCAGAGCCATTCAACCGGGCCGGTGTCCTGAGTGAGTTCGTAGAGCCGCGCCAGCCGGTCGAGCGGATTGTCCGCGCCGCTGGCATCCGGACTGTCGCTGGGCTGGCACCATTTGTAAATCAGCGAAGTGGAGAGACCCATATCCGATGCGACGGACTTGACGCCGAGGTCGCTGACCGATTTTTTAATGACTTCATGAGAATCCATGGGTTTCCTTTCAACGGAACAGAATCTACTTCATTCAGCCTCTTTTCACGATTACAACTTCGGATAAAAACTGTAATCGAACCGGTGAATTGAATTGCGCATACTCAATGCGGATAATATAAGAAGATTCCATTAAGTCCATTCGTAATAAACAAGAAAAATGAGGGAGCCGTTATGCAATGTCCGAAGTGTAAAAATGAAATGAAGGAAGCTGAATATAAGGGAACCAAATACGACCAGTGCAAAGGCTGCGGCGGATTGTGGTTCGATGCGCTTGAGGCGGAAGATCTGGTTGAGGAGGGCAAAGGGGCGGCTGCGATTGATACCGGCGACGCGAAAAAAGGTTGCGGATTTAATAAGAAACGGGAGATTAACTGTCCGGTCTGTAATGTGCGTATGTGCCGTGTGCATGATTTGAAGCAACCGCACATCCAGCTTGAAACCTGCGGTGTCTGTAAAGGAACCTTCTTTGATGCTGGAGAGTTTAAGGATTTCTGCGAAGAAACTTTTATGGATGGTATAAAAGACCGGCTTACCAAGCACCGATAATCGTGCGCTGTCGTCGCGGATAAGCCGGACGGGGGTTTCCCTGTCCGGCTTGTTTATTTGATAGAACCTTGCCGTCCGCCAGAAGGGCATCATTTCTCTGAAGGCAAGACAAACTATGGAAGAAACATTTCCAAACGCTGGAAAAAGGAGTAAACAATTTTCCTGTGATTGGAAAACACGTCAGCGAAGAGGGTAATGGGTACCGTGTGCGGGCCGATGATTTGCCGGCGGCGCTTCAGCCGCGCGAAAAATTCGACCGTCTTGGGCCTGAAAATCTTTCCGAATCCGACCTGCTTGCACTGCTTCTGCGAACCGGCACCGCCGGTCTGAATGTGGTTGAGCTGGCCGAACAGATCATTATGCAATACGGCTCGCTCAGCGCGCTTTCGCAGGCCTCGGCAGCGGAGCTTAAAAAAGATTTTCCAGGCATTGGAAAAGAAAAAGCCAAGCAGGTGAAAGCGGCGCTCGAAATCGGGCGGCGGCTGTCGCAGGAAAATATCGGGGAGCGCCCGCGTATTGTTTCGCCGGAGGAGGGGGCGGCGGTTCTGCGCGAACGCGCCCGAAGCCTGGACCGCGAAGTGTTCTGGGTTCTTCTGCTCGACACCAAAAGCCGGCTGATGGCTCCGCCGTGTGAAGTGTCGAAGGGCATTCTGAATTCCAGTCTGATTCATCCCCGTGAAATTTTCAAACCGGCGGTTCAGTATTCCGCCGCGAGCATTATTCTTGCGCACAATCATCCGTCCGGTGATCCGTCCCCGTCTGCCAATGATATCCGCATAACTAAAAAGCTGATCGACGCGGGGAAGATCATGGAGATCAAAGTGCTCGATCATCTCATTATCGGACGGAAAAATCCGGATGGAGCCAACGACTTTCTGAGTATTCGCGAAACCGGTCTGGCTCTTTTTGAAGAGCGGTAAATGAATCTATGAAGAACGACAGCTATTTCGAGCATTTTGCAAAATTCCGCCATGAGGCGGAACGCAGCGAGGCTCTGTCGCCGGACATTCTGCGCGCGATGCCGCCCGACGAAATTCTGCGGATGGTGCAGGAGTTGCATGTTCATCAAATTAAGCTGGAAATGCAGAACGAGAATCTGCGGACGGTTTATGCGCAGCTTGACGAAGCCCGGGAGCGCTATTCGGATCTCTATGACTTTGCGCCGGTCGGCTATTTAACGCTGAGCGAAAAGGGGCTGATTCTGGAAGCCAACCTGACGGCCGG
>JALOTS010000115.1:7010-8678 GCA_025457785.1 Pontiellaceae bacterium
TTCGGCGTAAATCGCAATACACTGACCCAAAAACCTCTTTCGCAGTTTATTCTTAAGGAAGATCAGGATGTTTATCTGCACTGCAAGCGGCTGTTTGATATGGGCAAGCCGCAGCAGTGCGAACTGCGGATGCTGAAAAGCGACGGTACGGTGTTTTGGAGCGGACTGAATGCTACCGCCGCGAAAAACAACGATGGGATTCGCGTTTATCGTGTTATTTTAAGCGATATTACCGTGCGAAAACTTCAGGAGGAAGAGCGGACGCTTACCGAACATCTGATTTCGCTGGTTAATACGCCCGGCGATTTTCATCCATGCATGGCCTCGCTGACGGATGCCTTGAAAACCTGGTCGGGTTGCGAAGCCGTGGGGATCCGGTTGCGCTCCGGCGATGATTTCCCCTATTACGAAACCCGTGGATTTCCGCCCGAGTTTGTCCGCGACGAAACGAATCTATGCTCTTTCGGTCCCGATGGAACGGTTCTTTGCGATGATTCCGGGAAGCCGTTGCTGGAGTGCATATGCGGCATGGTTCTGAGCGGACAGGTTGATCCGTCCATGCCCTGGTTTACTGCGCAGGGCAGTTTCTGGACCAATTCCACTACGGCACTGCTTGCCGGCATGACCGATTCTGACCGGCAGGCGCGTATGCGAAACCGGTGTAACCGTTCAGGGTACGAGTCGCTTGCGCTGATTCCTCTGCGCACCGGAAGTCAGGTTTTAGGTCTTTTGCAATTCAACGATCCCCATCCAAACCGGTTTACCTCTCTGCTGATAGCTCATTTTGAACACATGGCCGACAGTTTGGCGATTGCTCTGTCGCGGCGGCAGGCTCAGGAGGCGCTGGCGGCGAGTGAAGCGCTTTATCAGAAACTTGCGCAGCATTTGGAAACCGTCCGCGAGGAGGAGCGTACGCACCTTGCGCGCGAACTGCACGATGATATCGGCCAGATTTTGACCGCGATTAAAATTGATCTGTTGACGATGGGCAACGGGTTCTCGGATTCGGATCGTGAGAAGAAGGAAGATATTCTTCAACTGCTCAGTAACGGCATTCAAAGCGTCCATTCGCTTTGCCGCCGGTTGCGCCCCGGTGCGCTGGATGATCTGGGACTGGAAGAAGCTCTTTCCGGGCTTGTTCATGACTGGAACCGGCGCAATCCGCTGGAGTGTACTCTTTTCGTGGATATCGACGACGAGGTGCTTTCGGATGAAATCCGAACCGCTGTTTTCCGTGTTGTGCAGGAAGCGCTGACCAATGTGTCGCGCTATGCCTGCGCCTCAAAGGTTGAAATCAGCCTGGTCGCGGATTCTCAAACGCTTTGTTTCTTCATTCAGGACAACGGCTGCGGTATGGCGGAAGGGGCGGAACGCAAGCCGACCGCATTCGGTCTGCTTGGAATGCGCGAACGTATGGCGATTCTCGGAGGCGAGCTGAGTATCGAAAGTTCTCCCGGCAAAGGCACCCGGATTGAAGGAATCATTCCGCTGTCGCAGGAATCATCCGCCCGGTGAGCTGTTATTCACCCAGATAGAGCAGCAGCCGGTCATGGCAGAGCAGGGCAAGGTCAAAAATTCCGTCGCCGTTCAAATCGCCGGATGAAATGGCGTGCGGTTCAATGGCGCGGTTCTTCTTCGCATCAGCCAGTTGAGGAGTTTCGAACACTT
>JALOTS010000116.1 GCA_025457785.1 Pontiellaceae bacterium
AAAGACTGCTGGAAAGATGAACTGAAGCCGAACAATCTACCTCTTGTCTCTGACTGCCGCCTGCTATAACATCCCCCCATGCCCATCATTAAAATAGTCTCAGGGGGGCAGACCGGAGTTGATCAGGCGGTATCCCCTTAACAATATAAATGATTTTGCTTATTGTACTGTACATATTGACAGGTTATATTGTGCATCATGTATCTAAGAAGACTAGCTGAGCAGCCTCTGAAAAACATTCTGTCCGGCGACAAGGTTGGCATAATTCTCGGAGCCCGCCAGGTCGGAAAATCGACACTGCTGGAACATGTATTGGCGGGTCAGTCGGCAACATTCCTCAACTTTGATGTTGAGGTGGACAAGGCCCGGTTTCAGGCCGCTGCGTCGTTGTCGCCCGTTGACGGCCTGCGTTCACTCGGCAGTCCGGCTGTGCTGGTGATTGATGAAGCTCAGCGCCTCCCCGAAACCTCGCGTATCATCAAGGGTTGGTACGATGCGCGAGTACCCGCCAAACTCATCCTTCTGGGTTCCTCCTCGCTGGATCTGCTGGATCAGGCAGCGGAAAGCCTCACCGGACGCAACCGGAAGCTGATACTGCCGCCGTTGCTGTTTTCTGAAACACTCGGTGCGCAGACTTGGGCCGGAGCCGATACGACACCGGACCACCTGAATAAATTCTTTGCGCCGCAACTTCGGGCCTGCCTGATGCAACGACTGGCTTTCGGCAGCTATCCCGAGGTCGTTACAAGCACCGGGCCGGTGCATCTGTTGCGCGAACTGAGTTCGGACTACCTCTGGAAGGACGTGCTCCAAACCGGTTTAGTCAAGACTCCGGATCTCATTAAAAAACTGCTGTTGCTGCTGGCACATCAGGCGGGCACCGAGGTCTCCGTAAACGAACTCTCAACACAGCTTCAGATGGCAAGATCCACTGTGGAACGTTATCTGAATCTGCTGGAACAAACGTTTGTCATTTTCAGACTGCCGTCATTCAGCACCAATCCCCGCAAAGAAATCACCAAGAGCCAAAAGGTGTTTTTCTGGGATACCGGAATCCTGGGTAATCGCTGAAATTGCCAAGCGTAATGCCTTGTCAGGCTCACCGGCGGAACTTTACTTCTGGAGAACACGGGCGCAGTCGGAGGTTGATCTGGTGGTAAAACAAGGCGACAGCCTGCGGGCGTTCGAGGTTAAATGGTCTCCGCGACGAACGTCGGGCAGGGCTTTCCGCGATGCCTATGGAGTAGACGTTGAAACGATCAGCTCGGACAACCCCCTCACGGCAGAGGTTGCCGGTATAATTGCCGATTAACGGCGCATTTTGCGTACTTAAAGCCGTGATTTTACTGTATACCTTGTTTTCTGTTCCGAAAAGGACGTGTAAAGGGCAGAATTCAGGTCTAAAAAAGCCATTCAAGACACGGAAGCAGGCTTTGAAAAATTAAAAATCCAATAATTTGACAGGAAGGGGTCATTTTCAGGAAACGTAAACGGGTTTTTTTGAGACTCGTCTGATTTGATCGCTTTTTAATCCGAATGGTTTCGCACCAATACGTTCAGTCACTGGGCGGACTTTATCAGCGCAGCTTTCCGTTTTGAAGTAAGCAACGTGGTTTCCTGATGATTCGGTGCATAGGTAAACCAGACCACTTTCGGGAAGCCCGGCATTTTTTTGTTGTCCACCTTCAGGGTGCCCTGATCGAAGGCGTAGAGGTTATAGACCCAGAAGTTATGCTGCTTCCCGTCCCTGCACTCTTCCACCGGTCTCAGACAGACGTTAATGAACCGGGGCTTCCCTTCGACCGAAATAAAGTCGAGCGGACCGAATTCATAGCTTTCTGTACAGAACAGTGCGTAACCCTGTCCGGTCGAAAGGAGAAACGTAACCAAAGAAAGAGCCGCATTCCCGCCGTTCCCCCCGCAGGAATAGGCAATCACGTAGTCAGGCTGCCCGTCCTGATTGAGATCGGAAGTATATGCCTCGGCAAGCCAGAACATGCCTAGCGGGGAAATCTCCCTTTTCGGGAACTGAACACGCCCGCCGG
The DNA here is from genome assembly GCA_025457785.1 of Pontiellaceae bacterium. GTDB lineage: Bacteria > Verrucomicrobiota > Kiritimatiellia > Kiritimatiellales > Tichowtungiaceae > Tichowtungia. The sequence goes on from JALOTS010000116.1 coordinate 2,046, forward strand.
AAACCAGCTCTGCGAAGACAGCCTCACCCGGAACGCCGGAGAGCCTGATTTCAGTCTTGGCTGAATCAGCAACCTGAATGCGGACCGCTTCATCACTGATTACATTGACCTCCAGCTTATGCAGAGGGAAGGTCTTGGGCCAATCCGCTTCGGTAAACGGGGCATGGTATCCGGGAGAGGCTGATACGACACCAGACAGACATGCGATTGTTACGAGGAAAAGGATTTTACGTGATATCATTGATTTAACCTTATCACAGTGGTCATAGTTAGATCATTGTCGCTTGGAATTTATGATACAGTCCGGTCAGATTCAATCCCCATCGGATAAGAACACGAGGTCGGTAAAAAGATGGTTCCGAGGGTATGATTCGTTCCGGCTGTTAAAACCCTAACTCACAAATAACAAAAGGCATGAAGTTAGTTGGAACTCCCATATTTTACTAGCTCTACATTATAGAGTGATAATAAACTTTTATCGCCAGTGGTTCCATTATACGTCCGGAAGCAGAAATTGTCATATGGTGCAGCTTGGTAGTTGATATCGCACTTGATTAGTGCCCACTGAGAGTCCTTTGCCGCTAAATAAATATCTTTGGCCCCAGCCATACTCTTATCCAAGTAGCCAGTGCAAGCAGTTCCAGCAATTTTAAAAGAATAAAACGAATTCGCTGAGCTAAGGTAAGCATAGTTGTAATTATCGCCCAGAGTCACATAAAAGAATGCTTTTAACATGGGCGTACGCCCTGCGGCCATCTCCACAATAAGATCCCCACGGCTACCACAAAGTCTCCGCTGCTCCCAGAGGTCATCAATGCTTCCAAAAAATCTCGGGGTAAGCTCGGGAGAGCACCAATCCACATACCATCGTCCATTAACTCGGGAAACCCAATAATCACAAGAAAAAACCTCACCTTCTTTACTTTTGCAGGATGCGTGAACGGTCACGCTATTATCCGAACTCCTCTTCGAGATTTTGGTCTTGATGGATGATATGCCGTATTTGTTTGTGCTGTAATATTCAGATAGGTCATCCGCAGTGATTTGTGGTGATTTTAGAATATAAGAATACACCTCACCCGCTGTCTCGGCGGACAAGTAGCTAATTACAGCACCCTCTGGCCCCATTTTTTTAATAAGGCTCCCCCCTATCTGACAAATTAATGCTACAGTGATTGATATAGCCAGCAGAACAACGGCCTTCCCCGCATATCCACAACACCAAAGGTTTCTTATACGACTTGTAACTGAATTCACACCCACAGATCCACCGTCTGGCACGAACCCTCCCTTAATAACGTTTAAATAGTCCCTAAGTCGTTTTTTAACGATGTCGATTCGGAACCTCTTCCGTTTAATTTTCCGGTTACAGAAACGGCAGATTACTGCTTCGTCCTTAATTTCCTCGGCGCAGTATGGACAGGTTTTCATGAGGCTCCTTAATTCGAACGGTTTGTTTAAAAAACACCAGGACTTTTTTTTCACAATATTGCTGCCTAGTCCGACCGTCCGTCTTGTTCTTCTGTTTTCTGTAATTGTTGCTTCGGCTTCAGGAACTTTTCTATTTTGTTAAGGTCACTGCGAGCAAGAGACTTATTGCTCAGTCCAAGCACTGGATATAGCGTTCCACGTACAAACCAAATCAAAAAAACGAGAGCCCCAAGCGGGAAAACAACCCCCTCCAAGACTTTGACCACGGCAAGCTTTGCAACACTTTGGGCAAGAGCGGTGATAGCACCGGATCCACAGAAACGTATGATTTCTTCTGCCTTTTCTTTGATGGCATCAGCTTTAGCTGTAAATCCCTTTTGCTTGGTAATAGAGTCAATACTGAACACTTCGGAAAAAGCAGAAAAGGTCTGTCTGATTTCTTCCCGCAAGGGGTCTGTGATTGATTGACTCAGTCGTGCTGTTACAAAAACTGTGAGCGGAAAAATGGCTGTAAAAAGGAGGTATCCAAGCAGGCACAGCGCCGCAATCCGTTTGAGAGTCACGCATAGACCGGCTAACGTTGCACGCCAATAACCCGCAATCAACATAGCGAGATAGAAACATAGCGAGATTACAAGGAATGAATTTGCGAGAGGTGCTGCTCCGAGCAATATATACTTAATAGCTGTTGACGTAATGAGGCTAAGAAGAAGAATGCGCCAAGCAATATCAATATAGTCGAGGAGTGGCTGGGCGATGTCCCCCCATTCCACACCGAGTGTGCTCCCTTCAATTACGTCTGTGACTCCTTTTACAATCGCAACCGGAACCATGAGATGAAGGGTGCTTTCAATGGATCTATCCAAGAACTGACGATTACTCTGCGTTAGTTGACCGCAAACCCGGGTTGTACCTTTTTGAATAACTCCGGTTAGCGAGAGGATTAGGAGAATCGCCGTTGCAATTAATGCTTTGTGTCGAATGAATATTTTTTTAAACCCGTTCAGACTCATTCTATCTCCTTAACTTAGTAATCTCACATTGGATAAAATGCACCACTGTAGTGTGCAGAAACATTTGCACTATCGTGGTGTGCTGTCAAGTATGCAAAGGCTTGAAGCAGCGAAAGTTCGTAAGGAACTGGGGAACACCATCCGGACCTACCGGATCTCTATGAAAATCAGTCAGGAAAAGCTGGCTGAACTGGCTGATATGCATCGGAATTACATTGGGAAAATCGAACGCGGTGAGCAGAACATCACCATCAACAACCTCTGCCGGTTTGCAGAGGTCTTCAAGCGCTCCCTCTCCGAGATTCTGGCTGACGCGGGGTTTTAAGTCACCAAATTTTAAGGTTGAAATTTGCTACATAACCGAGCATAAGTTGCTACATATTTCCGGTAGACGACCTGCCGGTATGGCGAAAAACAGCAAAGGTGCAAGTTGTTTGTAATAAGGTGGTAATAAAAAATATTTTCTGCGGTTTTACAGGGTTTCCAGTTGAATCCCGTCTCCCGCTCCGCTCTCTTAATTCAAAATCACCGCCTGCTTATACTCCGGCACGGTGCAGAGCCAGCCGGTCTTTTCACTGAGCAGTTTTTTGAACGTATTGGCGGCATCGGGCTCGCCGTGGGTAATAAATATCCGGCGCGGAGCTTTTCTCAGCGAAGAAACCCAGCGGATCAATTCGTTTTGATCCGCATGCGCGGAAAAACCGGAGATTTTTTCAATTCGCGCTTTAACCGCGTGTTCTTCCCCGAAAATACGGACCGGGTTTGTTCCATCTGAAATAAGCCGTCCGAGCGTTCCGATCGATTGATAGCCTACAAACAGAATCGTGCTTTCGGGGCGGCTGATGTTGTTTTTAAGATGATGTTTGATGCGCCCGCCTGTACACATTCCGGAACCGGCGATAATAACGGCTGTTCCTTTGATATGATTGATGGCTTTCGACTGATCGACCGTGCTGGACATCATCAGACCCGGCAGATCGCACAAATGCTCTCCCTTTTTCAAAAGCGCCCGCGTCTCTTCGTCGTACAGTTCCGGATGATTTTTGAAAACCTTTGTTACATGAATGGCCATCGGACTGTCCACAAAAGTCAACAGATGCGGAATACGGTCTTCGCGCAGCAATCCGGCGAGGTGATAGAGCAGCTCCTGCGTGCGCTCAACCGCGAAGCTGGGTATAACCAGATTGCCGCCCGCCTTCCGCGTTTCATTGATAATTCGTGCAAGTTCGCCCGGAATTTCCTTCACTTCAGGATGAATTCGGTCGCCGTAGGTCGATTCAATAAGAACATAATCCGCTTCATGAAACAGATCGGGATCATTAATAATCGGCATATCCCACCGTCCGACATCACCGGAAAAAAGAAGAGTTCGCGACTCCGGCCCCTGCCGAACAGTCAACCGGATGCTGCTGGAACCGAAAATGTGTCCCGCTTCGCGGAACACGGCCGTGATCCCGGAAACAACCGGAACGGAGGTGTTGTACCCGACCGGCATTAAAAGAGGAACGGTTTGTTCAACATCCGCCTGTGTGTAAAGCGGTTCATAAGGGAACGGACCGGTTTTCCCCTGTTTTTCATGGCGCGCCTTTTTGTGTTTTACATCTTCTTCCTGCAGAAAAGCCGAATCTTTCATGATAATCTGAGCGATCTCCGAAGTGGCCGGCGTACAGAAAATTTTTCCCCGGAAACCCTCCTTCACCAGCTTCGGCAAACGTCCGCAGTGGTCGAGATGAGCATGAGTCAGTAAAACCGCATCAATTGTTTCCGGCGGAACCGGAAAGGCATCCCAGTTGCGCTGAATCAGATCACGTTCCTGGTAGAGGCCGCAATCCACCAGAATTCGCATCCCCTCCGCCTCCACCAGATAACAGGAGCCGGTCACATTCCGCGCCGCGCCGAAAAAGTTCAGTTTAATATTCATGGTACTCCTGGTTTGGTTTTTGTTGCGTTTTTCCCCGCTGAGACACCTTTTTTTTCAGAACTCTAGAAGGTTTTCCTCCCCTGAGCAATAAAACCCTTGAGTAACAGGCTTTTTTTGTATTTCCTATCCAGACGTTTTCCGGGCATGTGGTGAAATCGGTATACACGCAAGATTTAGGATCTTGTGCCTTACGGCGTGCGGGTTCGAGTCCCGCCTTGCCCATGCCCTGATTTACTGAAAAGAAAGGTTTGTTATGCTGCCGCAACATGGAGGGGTTCCGAATTTCCGCATGCGTATCACCGGCCCGATTCTTTTACTGCTGGGCTTCGTGCTGATAACAGGCATCCTGCTGTCGCTCTCATTCCATTTTTACTCCGACCCGGGAGACCCCGCCACGCAAAATAAAATCAGGCTATCGATCCTTGTCACCTTTCTCCTTTCTTCTTTTATTCTGCTGGTCGGCACCAACCACTGGTGGTACCCGCATCTTTGGCACCATGGAAACAGCCAGAAACATCACCGGCGCCGGACGGGACATCCATTCGCGTTAAAACGAAGCCGCCGCCATCATCATCGCCATCATCGGTCCAAACACCGACAGAGTTGAGATTTTTTGTTGCGTTACCGCAGCGGGCAACGTACATTCTGCGCCTCGTTGAACGGACGCGTAGCTCAGTTGGTAGAGCAGCTGACTCTTAATCAGCGGGTCCACGGTTCGAGCCCGTGCGCGTCTATCACTCAGAATCAGGCGGCTCTGCGGCCTTAAAGCGCCCCTCTTTCCCGGGTTTGAGCATTGATGCCACAGCCGCCCGCACGGCATCCGGATCAAAACGGGTATTGCGGCACGGGCCGTTTGTCTGAATATTCATCACCCCCAGCACGGGTTTCGGGAAAACCGCGATAATTCCCTGAAAAAGTTCTTTTTCGCACGCCACCGCAACCACGACATGAACCCGCGTGTCGGAAACAAAAAAAAGCGCCTCGCGTCCGCCTGCGGCCAGACTGCACCGGATTCCGAAATCGCTGGAAATTGCGATCAGATCCGGAACCTGGCAGCGTCCGCAGGCCCGGCAGGCATCCAGCGTGGCGCCCAGAGCCTGTGTACAATCCGTTTTCTGCAGGCAGCGGGGAACGAGTAAAAGCAGCTCTTCCGGATTTACCCGGACGCGACGCAGGCGGGTGAATCCATTATTTAAACTGACAAACCAGCGAAACAACATAAACATCCATTCCTGCATCCCGCCGGATCGTTGCCGTTTCCATACCGCAGTTCCGCCTTATTCAGCGGATTCTGTCGCCATCAGATCTTTAAGTTTCCCGTCGGCCAGCAGCGATTCCTGCCACTCATCGGTCATACGCCGGGAGGTTTCACGGGAAAGATAATCGGAGATTTGTTTCCGGATTTCGAACGATTCTACGCCGGCTTCCGCCGGTTTCCGTGAGGCGACACACGCCAGCAGCACGCCGTCCTGAACCGGAACCAGTTCACAGAGTTTTCCCTGCTGCACATCGACACAGGCCCGCATAA
>JALOTS010000117.1 GCA_025457785.1 Pontiellaceae bacterium
AGTTGGCTTCGGATAGTGATTATGTATGTTTCCATATGCAGTTTTCTCACAGGGGACTTGAACCCCATTAACAACACGCCCGTGCCGGGCGTACACAAGGGGTCGGCCTGGAAGGATTTCATTGCCGCTTCGAAAAAGCTGAACGGCATTTACGACGGAATTGTTTTTAAACAGCACGCCATTCTTGACGCACCGGACTTCAAGGTGGACGACAACGAATTCGCCAACATTTGCGAAAAACTGGCGCACGTCAATTCGCCCTACGATTTCAACAGCATTCCGATTCACATTCTCGGCAGCATCTACGAACGGTTTCTTGGCAAGGTCATTGTCACCACCGACAAACGCGCCCGGCTGGAAGAAAAGCCGGAAGTCCGCAAAGCGGGCGGAGTTTATTACACGCCGGAATATATTGTCCGCTACATCGTCGAAAACACCGTCGGCAAACAGATTGAAGGCAAGACGCCCGCGCAGATTGCGGAAATGCGCTTTGCGGATATCGCCTGCGGCAGCGGATCATTCCTGCTCGGCGTATTGGATCTGCTGTTGAGACACCACGGCAAATGGTTCAACGCCCATCCGAAGGAGGCGAAAAAAGCCGGATGTGTGCCGGGTGCTGACGGCGCGTGGCACCTTTCCCTGAAACAGCGGCGCGAAATCCTGCTCAACAACATTTACGGTGTGGACATCGATCATCAGGCCGTTGAAGTCGCCCAGCTTTCGCTCTACCTGAAACTGCTCGAAGAAGAAACCACTTCGTCCGCCCGCAACTATCAGCAGGAATTTCACGAAACACTTCTGCCGTCGCTCAATAAAAACATCGTTTGCGGCAATTCGCTCATCGGCACTGATATTCTGATCGGCCAACTTTTCGCCAGCGACGAAGAGCGAAAGCTTAATCCGATGGACTACGAACAGCGTTTCCCGGAAATCATGAAACGCGGCGGTTTCGATGCGATTGTCGGCAATCCGCCGTGGGTGGACATCAAAGGGCTTTCTCCGTCGGAGGTAGATTATTATTTTGCCCACTATGACACGGTAACAAACCGGATGAATTTGTATGCCGTTTTTATGCATCGTGCATGGTCATTGATTAAGACCAGCGGTTTCCTTGGCTATATCACTCCGAATTCATTCTTGACTCAAAGCTCGTATGCTGCACTCAGGCGCATGTTCCTGAAAGGAAGAATCTCAACACTAATCAGGACACCAGACAATGTCTTTGACGGCGTAATTGCAGAGGCGTGCATTTCTGTTCTGGAGAAACAGAACCCCTCTAAGCAGATGACAACCTGTGTCGTCTATCCGCGCCAAGCCTCACTTACGAAAATCTATTTTCCCGACGCTACCACCACAACTCTGTGCAACCAATCAAGTTGGATGGATACGCACGACTGTATCTTCAATCTCCGACCAACCGGCGAAGCCAAGCCATTGCTGGATAAGATTCAAAGCCAGGGGAAGCCGCTCATGCAGCTGTGTGATTTCTGTCTTGGCCTCACACCCTATGACAAATACAAAGGACACACTCCAGAGCAGATAGCCAAGCGTGTTTTTCACTCAACCAAACCCGAAGGGAAGACATGGAAAAAGTTGCTTGATGGAGGCGATATTCAACGTTACTGCGCAGAATGGTCCGGCGGTGCATATATTAACTATGGCCCTTGGCTCGGCGCACCACGTGAAGACCGGTTTTTCACTCAACCGCGAATCTTAGTTCGCCAAATTATTAGCGGAAAGCCACCTCGAATTTACGCCGCCTACACCAAACAAGAACTCTACAATACACAAGTTGCGTTTTCCGTCCTTCCGTCTAAGGGGAATCCACATTCCATCCTCTATCTTCTTGGACTGATCAATTCGCGCCTAATGACTTGGTATCACCGACAACGCTATCTCGACCCCGAAAAATATACGTTTCAGAAAATTCTGATTCAGGATGCAAAGCTGTTTCCCGCACATACACTCAATTTGAAAAATTCAGCAGACAAAGCCCATCACGACAAAATGGTTTCGCTGGTGGAGCAGATGCTGGCGGCGAAAAAGCAACTGGCGGCGGCGCAGAGCGACAGAGACAAAGATTTTTACGGCCACAAATGCGAATCCCTCGACCGCCAGATCGATGCGCTTGTTTATGAACTCTACGGTCTCACCGAAGCTGAGATTTCCATTGTCGAAGGCGGAAATTTAAAATGAAAAAAAATCCTTCCAGATACTGGAGTACCGGAATTGAAGGCGAATGGCAGCCCGGTTCCGGGAAGAGGGTTCTGCGCAACCTCAAGGGAATCATCCTTAAAACAGAAATGGATCGAGCAGAAGCTGATGCCTTGCTTGCCGTGCAGGAACGCTACTTGAATAGTATCACCGCTGAAACACCGTTCACCGCCGATTTGATCTGCCAAATGCACAAAGACTGGCTGGGCAAAATTTATGAGTGGGCAGGACATTATAGAACCGTTGAAATGCAGAAAGGAAGCTTCCGCTGGCCGCCTGCGATCCGTGTTTCCCAAAACATGGCGGCTTTGGAAAAGGATTTTCTGCAAAAGCTCACTCCTTGCCGGAAGGGAAAGCTGGAAACAGTTTCCGGTGCGGTCGCGGCCATTCACGCCGAGCTCTTGCTGGTTCACCCGTTTCGGGAAAGTAACGGAAGACTCGCCCGCTGGCTGGCTGATTTAATGTTCCTGCAAGCCGGATACCCGCTTCCTCTCTATAACTTTTCGGGACGCGGATCAACAAAGAGGAAAGTTAAATATCTCAACGCCGTGATTAAAGGCTATTCGCAGGAAAATCAGCCTTTGGCGGATTTTTTCAAGGCCTGCGTGGAAGACCGTCTGCGGGAATTGGAGGCATGAAAACACCGTGCGCCCTCGAAAATAGAAGACTCGCGGACGCTATGGGTCAGCATGGCAAGCCGCTTGGCGGGATTGCTCAGGTAAGGGTTTTGCTGTACCAGTGTTTTCATGCTCATAATATGCCTGAAACCCCGATGGATTAGAAGAAAATTGGTCGATTTGCTGATAAATTGATTTTGGAAATGAAAAAGCCGGTTAAAAATCAAAAATCCGCAGAGAATGGCGCGTATAAACCGCAGTACACGCTGACGGAACCGATGGTTGCGCTGGTTGCGCAGATTGCGGAAGCGGTTGCTGGAAAAAAAGCAAATGAATGAGCTGAAACCAATTTTCCGTATCACGAACGCCATGACTGAGGATCTTTCGCGGATTGATCAGGCGAAGGGTTTTCTCGACGCGGCGAAGCTGTCGGAAGAGTGGATCGGCGCGATGGAGCGCCGGGCACTGATTCGTGAGGCGCATTTCACCACGCATATTGAAGGCTCGCAATTGACGCTGGATCAGGCGGAGCGGCTGCTGGCCGGTGAGATACTTCCAGACGTGAACCCCGAAGACGTCCGATTACCGAGCGGATGATGCTGGAAATTCACCGGCGGCTGGTTGCCGGTGTACGCGGCGGCAGTGCTTCGCCGGGGGAATACCGCGAGAAACAGAATTATGTGATTAACAGCGCGACCCGGCAGGTGATTTATACGCCGCCGCCCGCCGCCGAGGTGCCGGAGCTTATGCAGGAACTGGTGGATTGGCTGAATACCGCTTCGGGAATTCATCCCGTTCTGAAAAGCGGCGTGGCGCAGTTCCAGCTCGTGCATATCCATCCGTTCCGCGACGGCAACGGCAGAACGTCCCGGCTTCTTTCCACGCTTTGTCTTTACCGCGCCGGATATGATTTTAAACGGCTGTTCACCATCAGCGAGTTTTATGACCGCGACCGCTCCGCCTTTTACCGCGCCATCCAGAATGTGCGCGAGCAGAACATGGATATGACCGGCTGGCTGGAATATTTTACGCGAGGACTGGCAACACAACTGATTGAAGTAAAAGACCGGGGACAGCGGGTTATACAAACCGGTCTGATTGCGAAAAAACACGGTTTGACCGCCCGCCAGCAGGTTCTTGTCAGCTTTCTTCTGGAACACGGCGAATCGTACTTTGCCGACTTGGAAGCCGCCTGTCCGGACATCCCCCGCCGAACGTTGCAGCGGGATATTCAAGGGTTGGTAACCGCCGGTGTTCTGAACGCGAAAGGCGCAACGAACTCTCTGCGTTATACGTTGAAAGACGGCATGTTATGACAACTTGCGCCAAACTTGCGCCAAAACTTGCGCCATGAAAAAGCCGGGTAAAAATCAGAATTCCGACAAGCCGCCCGCAGATGATGGCGCGTATAAACCGCAGTACACGCTGACGGAACCGATGGTTGCGCTGGTTGCGCAGATTGCGGAAGCGGTTGCTGGAGAAAAATTACGAAGGGTCTCCAATCATTGGAACTTTTCAGCTAGGCTGATCCGAAATTTCAGGAGAATGCTATGAAATTGAATCGGGCGTTATTTTTATCTGTGATCATGGGTTTGGCCGCCGGAGTACGCGCGGCGGAATCCTACACCAATGCGTACGAGGCCATTGCGCTGTTCACGCAGGTGCTGGAAGAGGTTCACCGGAATTATGTGAATACGAACGAGGCGGGCTATGATTCGCTGATCCGGCACGCACTGACCGGAATGCTGCAGGATCTGGATCCCTACAGTCAGTTCATGGACGAAGAGTCGTTTGAAGATCTGAAAGAAGACACCGCCGGGCGGTTCAGCGGGATCGGCCTGGAGATCAGCACAAAGGAGGGTTTGTTGACTGTTGTTTCACCGATGGAAGACACCCCGGCGTTTCGGGCCGGATTCCTTCCCGGTGATATCATTCTTGAAATCGACGGAAACGAAACCCGTAAAATGGGGCTTTCGGAGGCCGTAAAAAAGATGCGCGGAGAAGCCGGCACAACGGTTAAACTCAAATCGATCCGGCCCGCAACCCATGAAATAAAAGAAAATGTTCTGACCCGGCAGGAGATCGAAGTCGCCAGCGTCAAAGAGGCCAAACTGCTTGAAGGGGGGATTGGGTATATTCGCGTTATTCAGTTTAATGAGCCGACTGCCGGCGATTTAAAAAAGGAACTGAGCAGGCTGGTCGGGCAAAAAATGAAGGCGCTCGTGCTCGATCTGCGCGGGAATCCCGGCGGACTGCTAACCACGGCCGCAGGTGTCGCGGAGCTGTTTCTTCCGCACGGCGCCCTGATTGTTTTCACAAAAGGCCGCTCCGCCGGAATGGATCAGCAGACGTTTAAATCGACCGGTCTGACTCACTACACCGATTTTCCGATGGTGATTCTTATCAATGAGGGCAGTGCCAGCGCCTCTGAGATTGTTTCCGGCGCGCTGCAGGATCATAAACGCGCGGTACTGGTTGGCGAAAAAACCTTCGGAAAAGGCTGTGTGCAGAGCGTGCTGCCGCTCGAAGACGGCGCGGCGATTAAGCTGACCACCGCCTATTATTACACGCCCGGCGAACGCATTATTCAGGATCACGGCATTGAGCCGGATATAAAAGTTGAAATGGCGCCGGAAGACCTTTTTAAATTGCGCACGAAGCAGACCAAGGCAGGGCTTGAAGAGGGCGAAATGCTTCCCGCAGAAGCCGGTGTCCGTGATATTCAGCTCGATTACGCGATCGGTACGTTGAAGGGAATGATGATTCAGCAGGAGCGGATGAAGTGATTTTATTGGGTATTGAAACCTCGTGCGACGAAACCGCCGCCGCCGTCCTGATCGATGGCGCGGTGCGCTCGAACGTCATTTATTCGCAAATCGCCAAACATGCCCCCTATGGCGGCGTGGTGCCGGAAATCGCCTCGCGGGATCACGTCAAAAAACTTCCCGGCATTATCGAAGAGGCGCTGTCGGGGGCCGGCTGCACCTTTGCGCAACTGGACGGCATTGCGGTAACCTACGGGCCGGGGCTGGCCAGCTCGTTACTCATCGGCTATTCCGCCGCCCGCGCGCTCAGCCGGCGGCTGGCCATACCGCTTACCGGCGTTCATCACCACGAGGGACACATTTATTCGGTTTTTCTGGGCGAAAATCCGCCCGTCCTCGACGGGGCTTTTCCGATGATGGCGCTGCTCGTCTCCGGCGGCGACACCAAGCTGGTTTACATGAAAGAGCCCGGCCATTATCAAATTATCGGACAGACCATCGACGATGCGGCGGGCGAAGCCCTCGACAAGGGTGCGCTGCTGCTCGGTCTCGGTTATCCGGGCGGGCCGATCATCCAACGGACCGCTGAAGGCGGCAATCCGAAGGCGGTGCGTTTTCCGCGCGGACTCGACAATGTGGGCGGCGAATGGAAATACGAATTTGACCGCAAGCTGTGCTTCAGCTTCAGCGGACTCAAAACCGCGCTGCTGTATCATGTGCAGAACCACCCCGAAACGCTGGCGGACGAATCCAGAAAACGGGATTTGATTGCCAGTTATCAGGAAGCCGTTGCGGATGCGCTCGCAGTGCGGCTGGAACGCGCACTGGAACAATATCCGTGCGCGGCGTTTGCCTGTGCCGGCGGCGTGTCGCTCAATAAAGTGCTGCGCGAAAAGATGAAACAGCTTTCAGAAAAATGCGGTACTCCCCTGCATCTTTCGTCGCCGAAACTCTGCACCGACAACGCCGCGATGATTGCCGGGGCCGCATACATTAAACTTTCACGCGGATATCCCTTCACCGCGCCGGATGATGTGAACCCCAATCTGAAATTAAAAAACTGGGCCGATTAATCTCGCGGTTCCGCCCTCCGGCGATTGAAACCGGACCGTCCAACCCTCGGGAACCGGCGGTTCATCCGAGCGCCACATCCAGCATCATCATAACGGCAAAACCGAGCATGGCGCCCATCGTCGCAATATCGGTGTTTTTGTTCGATTGCGATTCCGGAATCAGTTCCTCGACCACAACAAAAATCATCGCGCCCGCCGCGAAAGAGAGGGCGTAGGGCAGAATCGGACGCATCAGCAGAACCGCCGCCGCGCCGATGACTCCGGCGACCGGCTCCACCAACCCCGAGAGCTGTCCGTACCAGAAACATTTGCGGCGTGACATCCCTTCACGACGAAGCGGCACTGAAACCGCCGCACCTTCCGGAAAATTCTGTATGCCGATGCCAATGGCCAGCGCGATGGCGCCCGCCAGTGTGGCGGAAGGAAGGCTGTAGGCGACAGCGCCGAATGCGACACCGACCGCGAGCCCTTCGGGGATATTGTGCAAGGTGATGGCCAGCACCAGCAGAACACTGCGCCGCCACGGAGTATGAATCCCCTCGGCGTTTTCAATCGGTTCGCCGAGGTGAAGATGCGGCAGAACCAGATCCATACTTCGCAGAAAAAGCCCGCCGAGCAAAAACCCGGTTACGGCGGGAATCCAGGAGGCAACCGTGCCGTCGGCTTCCGCCATTTCAATGGCCGGGGCAAGCAGTGACCAGAAGCTGGCGGCAATCATAACCCCGGCGGCAAAGCCGAGCATGGCATCGAGCACTTTGCGGTTGATGGATTTAAAAAAGAAAACCATGGCCGCGCCGAGAGCGGTGACACCCCAGGTGAACAACGTGGCCAGCAACGCCTGAACCGCCGGATGAAGCCCGATAAACCAATTCGCACTCATGCGGACATGATTCATGAACAGAACCCGGTAATCAATCCTCAATCCGCTGAAGGTAACACTCAAAACAGATCATCTGCAACGCCCGCGGAAGACGGCCCGGTGAGTTCGTATCGAGACGGTTTGAAGCAGGCAGCGCGTCAAGCTGCGCCAGTAACCTCGCCTTATCTTTCGGAAAGCGGCCTTCGAGCAGACTTCGAAACAAGACAGAGAGTATTTGAGCGCCGTTAACCGGTTCCCGGCAGTTCAGGAGTGGACCACGATTCATCAAAGCAATTATCCGCAGCAACCCGGGTCTCTCCGGCCGGCATCGGTCTGATTGACGCGGCATAAATGGTGTAAATTGTTGCATTTTCCGGCTTGCGGCGATAGCTTCGTCGCCATGCATAAACACACTGAACGTATCCGCATCGCTTTCGGTCAAACGGTTTTCGGATTTTTTTTCGGAGTCAGCCTGTTGCTCCGCCCGTTCATTGCCGCCGCTGATTTTCAGGAGGGTCCTTACACCTATACCGTCACCGGAAATCAAGTCACTATCACGGCCTTCTCCGCTGCGTACTCCGGTCCGTTGACAATTACGAACGTGCTGGGAGGTTTTCCGGTGACTCATATCGGCACTCTGGCGTTTGGCAGTTGTAACGGCCTGACCGGCATTATTGTCCCTGACAGTGTCACGGATGTCGGTTTTCATGCATTCTCGAGCTGTACCGGCCTGACCGGCATCGTTTTCGCGGACAGTGTCACCAACATCGGGGACTATGCGTTAATCGCCTGTTCCAGCCTGACCAACGTCACACTCTCCACCGGCCTGATCCGCATTGGAAAGGGTGCCTTTACAAACTGCAAAAAACTCTCCGCCGCCGTCATTCCGGACAGTGTCACGACGCTCGGAGAAGACTTGTTCACCTCCTGTACCGGCCTGCTGAATGTCACCCTTGGCACCAATATCACCGGTATCGGCAGCGGAACCTTTAACGGTTGCACCAACCTGTCGGACATTCTGATTCCCGAGGGTGTCCGGAATATCGGGAACTGCGCTTTCCAGAACTGTCACAGTCTGAAAAGCGTGTCGATCGCAAACAGCGTAACGAATATCGGAACCGGAGCTTTTACGTTCTGCCTCAATCTGGGCGCTGTCGTCATTCCCTCCGGTGTCCAGACCATCGGCGCGTCACCGTTCAACTCCTGCAGCAGCCTGAGCAACATTACCGTGGCGGTATCAAACGCGAACTACAGCAGTTCCGAGGGGGTGCTGTTCGATAAGGATAAAACCATCCTTATCCAGTGTCCGATGGCCAGAACCGGAACCTATGTCATTCCCGGCACGGTCATGTCCATTGCGGACGCCGCTTTCGAAGGCGCTTCTCTTCTCACCGGCATCACCATTCCCGACAGCACAACCAATGTCGGGAACTATGCCTTCGGCAATTGTGCCAATCTTACAAACATTCTCGTCGGCGCCGGCGTTTGCAGCATCGGCGATTATGCTTTTCGTTTCTGCAACAGCCTGACCGGCATCCTGCTTCCCGACAGCCTCATCAGGCTCGGCAATTATTCATTCTATTCCTGTCCTTACCTGCGGAGCATCACGATCCCGGACAGCGTCGTCAGCATCGGCAATTCAGCATTTGACTCCTGTTTCCGCCTGACGACTGTCGTGCCGGGCAGCAGCCTCAACATCATCGGAAGCATGGCATTCCGGCACTGCACCGCGCTGCAGGCCGTCACAATAACAGATCGGGTTACAGACATTGGGGAGCAGGCCTTTTCCGACTGCGCTTCGCTGACCCGCATTGTAATTCCGAACAGCGTTACAAACCTCGGAAACGCAGCGTTCTCTTATTGTTCCTCGTTGGAAAGTGCCGCCATGGGGGCCGGTGTCACCGTTATCCAGGGGTCGTTGTTCGCAAACTGTATCAGCCTGACCAATCTTACGATCGGCGCAAATGTTACCGCCATTATGGATTGGGCTTTTGCCTGTAATCCGGCCCTGGTCAGCGTCACGATTCCCGGCAACGTAACCAACCTCGCGAACGGGGCCTTCAGTTCCTGCACCGGTCTGCAGCGGGTGTACTTCATGGGCGACCCGCCATCCATTGATTCCAACATCTTCAACAGCACCGGTGCAACCGTTTATTACCTCCCTGAAACCGGCAGTTGGCCCGATAATCTGGCCGGCCGGCCGACCGTTCTCTGGAACCCGCTTTTCACCTCGTTTCACGTCTCGATTCCCGGCGGAGCCGCCGGTACCATTACAGGCACCGCAAACATTCCCATCTGTGTCGAGGTCTGCACGAACCTCGTTGAAAGCGCATGGATCCGGGTTCTCACAACAAACCTTGTCAGCGGATCGCTCACTCTTACCGATGCTGCCGCAACCAACTGTCCGATCCGCTTCTACCGCATCGCCGGGCCCTGATCGGAAAACCTCATAAAAACGCCGGGGTGCTTGCCGGACACCGATGTCCCAAATGATTCTGCCCGCAAATTATTCTGTCATCAGAGGTCAAGGTAGAGGCCGGGGTCTCCTGAGTTCCGAAACGGGACACCCGATCAATATAACAGGTCATAAAGCTGGCGTTGTTCGGCATCCATTTGGAGCAGAACCCGGTACATTTTTGGATA
>JALOTS010000118.1 GCA_025457785.1 Pontiellaceae bacterium
CGACCACCGGCGCACTGCGCTTCACAGCGGAAGAGCTGCGTGTCAACGGCGAACCGGCGGACGGCGCACAGCCGGACGATGTCGTTACGCTTGCCCTGCCGCGCAAAGCCCGACGGCAGGATAAAGTTTTTCTGCTTTCGCAACGAACGCAACCCGGCGCAACGGAACCCTCCTGAGGCAGGCATGACGGGAGCACACTGAAACGCGGGCTGCAAACGCGGGCCGCGCAAAAAAAGGCGGAACCTGCGGAGAAGGGCCTAAAACCGTATTGCGTCTGCCGTTTTTCTGCACAGGGGTCTCCTTTCGGAAACGGCGGAGTCCGGAGCAGAACCGACTGTCAGCGGGGTTGACAGGGAGCCATCGATGATATCAAAACTGAATCCGGCCAACGCGTAGCCGCTTATCGGATTGCCCGGAAATACATTTGAAAACCGCAGGATTTCGTTGTTCGCTATCATTAATTCCCTGCCGGACAGATCCCAGGTTCCGGCAAGCGACGGGCAGTTGTTTGTCAAGGAGCCAAGCGGACCGGTCAACGTCATAGAAACAGGCGCCTCTGCAGCGCGGTAATTCCATTTCACCGAGCGGAAACACACTTTGCCGGTATTCAGGGAGGCCATCACATCAATAAATTCGAACCCTGGAGAATCAATGCGCCATGCGCTTTGACCTCCCACTCCCAGCCCGCCGCCTCCGTGGTTTGTCAGCTTCAGACCGGAACCGCCCACGCCGTTTACTTCCAGCAAAAACGTCGTGTTAAACACCTTGGAATAACTCACGGTGCCGACAGGCCCGTCCCATGCGTCCACCGCATCGCGAACAATCTGCTCACCGCTGCTGCTCGAAGCATCCATTGTTACATTTCCCGTTTTATCCACACTGAACCAGAGGATAAGCATATCCAGATGATTCGTTGTGTTTGGAGCAAGCGTGCTGTTAATAAAATTTACAGATACTTCCGCGGAGACCAGCGAGGCCGTTACTAAAACCGCCCCGAAAGAGCTTCTTATTTCTTTATACATATTCCCTCCTTATCTTCCACAGACAGAAGTTTCTTTTCCCTCCATCGCCTTTCTTATATCATTAAACGCTTTTTTTTACAATTGTTTAAATTTTCCTTCCGGAATCCGCCGCCCTTTCCGAAGAAGACTGTCCCGCAAAGAGTCCGGACAGGCGCAGATTAAAGGGAAAAACAAAGGTCACAACGCGCAGTGATTCCGGCAACCCTGAGACTCGCGGTGAACCGTCTGTTGTGTAAAAGTTAAAACTCCAGCGTCCTTATCTCTTTTGAATGAAGGGGTTACGCCATGCCGGCCAGACGGTCTTTGAGTTCGGTGTAGTGAAAAAGCCGGGTGTAATCAATCAGGCCGGAAAGCGCGCTGGATTGCACCCGCAGGCCGGTTTCCTCGAAAATCGACATTGGATTGAGTCCGCCGATAATCACCGCGCCCACGCGCTGCGGGCCGACGGGTACGCCGAACAGGTTTTGCCCGGGGGTTCCCATGGCAAGCAGACTGCCGAGACCGAGCGTTTCGAGCTGTGCCGAAATATTCTGTACCGCCTCCATGCTGTCCGCCGGAAATTCGCGGAAGCTCGCGCCGATGCGTCCGCTGCCGGTGTTGACTGCATTCACGTAGTCGGCCATGCCGCTTCGAATGAATACGACCAGCGGGTCAATGCTGGTTCCGTCGTAGTGGATGATGTCCGTAAACCGGGTGGGCAATCCATTGCGCAGTTCCATCAGTCCGCCGAAACGCGAGACGGTGGGGATTCCGCGCCGGAGCAGAACGCCGTTCAGCGTGATCGAACAAACCGTTCCGATGCCGATAAAGCCTTCGGGAATCGTAAAGCCCGTACAGGTTTCTTCCGGTTTGAAGAGGACGAGAAGCTGGCCCATGGAGTAGCCTTTGGCAAAAACTTTTTCAATCAGCCTGCAGCGTTCCGGAGTGAATCCGTTCCGGGGAATGGCGGAAACATTAATAACGACGGAGCCGCGCCGCAGCGTCGGGTCAAAATCCATCCGGTAGGCCATGGAATCAATTTTGCCGGAAAGAAGGCTGATCCGTTCGAGAACGCGGGAGGTATCGGCTTCCCGTTTGCCCTTTTCGGTAATGACCCGGCCCCGGCGGCCGCGGGTTTCTGTAAGAGACTCTTTATCAAACTCTTGCAGATAGAGGCGGACGGCGCGCTCGCTGATGTCCACATTTTGCATCGCCAGTAGTTCCATGATGCGTTTTCCGCTGAGAATTCCTCCGTTGCGGTGCAGGACTTCCAGAATGGCCAGTTTTTTCTTTTCGCGTTTATCCATAGGGGCTTCCGATCTGTTTTGTTTGGCAAAATTGCCGATACGGAAATGGAAATCAAGTTTATAAAAAAAGATTTTGCATAAAACTGCCTTTAAAGCTATACACCCTTTCGTCAGTTGGCAAAAGATGTCTGAATTTTCGGCAAAGAATTGCCGTTCAACCTGGAAAAAGAAAGAGGAAAGTATGAGTATGATCAAAGAAGTATTGGATATCGTCGAACGCCGCAACGCGGGCGAGCCGGAATTTTTGCAGGCCGTGCGTGAAGTGCTTGAGTCCCTGGAGCCGGTGATGGCCCGCCGCAAAGATCTGTGCGATGCGAAGATTCTTCACCGGATTGTTGAGCCCGAACGTCAAATCATTTTCCGCGTGCCGTGGCAGGATGACAAGGGCGAAGTGCAGGTCAACCGCGGTTTCCGTTTTGAGTTCAACAGCGCCATCGGCCCGTACAAAGGCGGACTGCGTTTTCATCCGAGCGTCAATGCCAGCATTTTGAAATTCCTCGGCTTCGAGCAGGTTTTCAAAAACGCGCTGACCACGCTGCCCATGGGCGGCGGCAAAGGCGGGTCGGATTTCGATCCGAAAGGCAAATCGGATTCCGAAGTGATGCGGTTTTGCCAATCCTTCATGACCGAACTGCAGCGCCATATCGGTCCCGACACCGACGTGCCGGCCGGTGACATCGGCGTGGGCGGGCGTGAAATCGGTTTCATGTTCGGTCAGTACCGCCGCATCCGCAATGAATTCACCGGCGTTTTGACCGGCAAAGGGCTGAAATGGGGCGGCTCGCTGATTCGTCCGGAAGCCACCGGCTACGGTGCCACCTATTTCGCGCAGGAAATGCTGAAAACCCGCGGCGAAAGTCTGGAAGGTAAAGTCTGTGCGGTGTCCGGTTCGGGCAACGTCGCTCAGTACACCGTCGAAAAGATCAACCAGCTCGGCGGAAAAGCCGTTACGCTGTCCGACTCCGCCGGCACCATCTATGATGCAGAAGGCATCACCGAAGAAAAACTGGCCTGGGTGATGGATCTCAAAAATGTTAAGCGCGGACGCATCAGCGAATACGCCAAGAAGTTCAGCAAAGCAGAATTTCTTGAAGGCAAACGCCCGTGGACTGTCGCGTGCGATTGCGCTTTCCCGAGCGCCACTCAGAACGAAATTGACGGCAATGATGCCAAGACCCTGCTCGACAACGGCTGTAAACTGGTCAGCGAAGGCGCCAACATGCCCAGCACGCCGGAAGCGGTTGACCGGTTCCTGGCTAAGAAGATTATGTACGGTCCGGGCAAAGCGGCCAACGCCGGCGGTGTAGCCACGTCCGGTCTTGAAATGAGCCAGAATTCCATGCGGTTGAGCTGGACCCGTGAAGAAGTGGACCGGAAACTCAACGCCATTATGGTCAACATCCACAAAAACTGCTTCGAAACAGCCGCTGAATACGGCTTCCCGGGCAACTATGTGGTTGGCGCCAACATCGCCGGTTTCACCAAAGTGGCCGATGCCATGCTCGCTCAGGGTTTGATCTAAACCCGAACGGCAATGCATTACACGAAAGGGGGCTTCGGCCCCCTTTTTTTATTCCCATATTTCCCCGAGGGTTCTTGATTATCAAAAAGGAACAACGTACAGTGCCCCCGTCCATGCGGTAAAAAATAAAATGGGGGTTTTTATGAAAAGAAGGATTGCCGTTGTTGTGCTGTCGGGGGTGTTGTTTCCGTTTGCCGGGCAGGCCGCGCCATCTGCGGTCGCTGACAAGTCCGGCCTTCTTCCGGCCGTTGTACCGGCGCAGTCGGCGCACAAAGTGCAAGTGTCCGATCCCGTTACTGCGCAGCAAATCGTTGCCAAGGGCGGTCGGTTGCTGGCCGATTACGGCAGTTATCAACTCTACGCCGTGGAATCTATTGGACCGGAACTTGCGGACGCAGCCAGCGTGGAAATCCGTGACGACTACGATCGCATCGAGTTGAACGCAGGGATGATTATCACGACCGAACCCGCAGTGCAGGCACTGCGCAAACCGGTCGGCGCATTCAAGGGTAAACATACGCATCTCGTTCAGTTCATCGGCCCGGTTCAACCGGCATGGTACGCCGCTTTGGAGGAGACCGGTGTCCGCATCGTCTGTTACATTCCGCAAAACGCATATCTGATTTTCGGCGATGCCGACAGTTTGGCCTGCGTCCAGAAGCTCGCCGCCACCACCGGCTTCCTTCAGTGGGAGAATACCTACAGCGCCGCCAACAAAGTGCATCCCGGAGCCCGTCTCGCGGACATCAACGGCAAAGCCCGTGTGATCGGCACCGACCTTTTTGAAATCCAGCTTGTGGCAGACGACGAGATGAATCCGGAGACACTGAAGCTGATCGACACGCTCAAACTCGCCCCGATCCGACGCCAGTCCAAACAACTCGGCTATGTCAATATTGTCGTCCGTGTTGATCCCGCCAGTCTGGATCAGATCGCGGGTCAACCTGACGTGGTTTCTATTCAGCCGTACTTTGAACCTGAAAAGTTTTGCGAACGGCAGGATCAAATCGTCGCCGGGAACCTGAGCGGCAATTCGCCCGCCGGGCCGGGATATCTCGCCTGGCTTCTCAGCAAGGGGTTCACGCAGGCGCAATTCGACTCGTCCAACTTTGCCGTAGATGTGACCGACAGCGGTGTGGACAACGGCACGACCTCGCCCAATCACTTTGGTCTCTACTTCAACGGCACTCGGCCAGGCACAAGTCATATGATCTACAATCGCCTCGAAGGAACTGCCAACTCTGGCAGCACGATTCAAGGGCTTGACGGCCATGGCAATCTGAACGCCCATATCATTGCCGGGTTTAACGATCTCACCGGGTTTCCGCATACCGATGCCGGCGGCTACCGGTATGGCTTGGGCATTTGCCCGTTTGTACGCGTCGGTTCCTCCGTAATTTTCGATCCGAATTACTACACGTATCCCGATTTTGAAGACCTTCAATCACGCGCCTACCGTGACGGCGCACGAATCAGTAACAACAGTTGGGGTGCCAATACAGGCGGCGCCTATAATTCCGATTCACAGCGTTACGATTATCTGGTGCGGGATGCCCAGCCAGCCGGTGCCGCCGTGACGAACGCCGGTAATCAGGAAATGGTGATCGTGTTTGCCGCCGGCAACGCCGGTTCCGGTGTCAATACCGTCGGCACCCCCGGAACAGGTAAGAACCTTTTCACCATTGCCGCCTCCGAGAATGTCCATCCGTTCGGCGGTGCCGACGGCAGTGGCATCAGCGATAGCGGCGCGGACAGTGTGAATGACATCATTTATTTTTCCAGCCGCGGTCCGTGCGATGATGGCCGTATTAAACCTGATATTGCCGCGCCCGGGACGCACGTCAGTGGCGGTGTGGCGCAGTCCGACACCCCTGGTCCGTCCGGCACTGCCATCGCGGGCTTCACCGGCGGCGGCGTCAGCGGCGGTCCGTTTGGAAGTCTTTTCTGGCCCACTAATCAACAGTTTTTTTCCGCCTCGTCCGGGACGAGTCACTCGGCTCCGGGTGTGGCGGGCGGCTGCGCACTGACGCGGCAGTATTTCATTAATCAGGGATGGAACACACCGAGTCCGGCCATGACCAAAGCCTATTTAATGAACTCCACCCGCCACCTGACCGGCACCTATGCCAATGATACGTTGCCGTCCAATAATCAGGGCATGGGCTTGATGGATCTCGATTTTGCCTTTAACGGTGTTCTACGAATCCTGCGCGACCAACTCACGAACGAGTTGTTTACCGCCACCGGTCAAACGTGTGTTTTCGAGGGGCGAGTAGCTGATACCGGCAAGCCGTTTCGTATCACACTGGCATGGACGGATGCCCCCGGCAACACATCCGGCAACGCCTACAACAATGACCTCAACCTCACCGTGAACATTGCCGGCAACACGTATAAGGGCAACGTTTTCAGCGGTGCCTCTTCTGTGTCCGGCGGCACCGGCGATGCCAAAAATAATGTTGAAAGCGTTTTTCTGCCTGCCGGCGTCTCCGGCGCATTTACGGTTACTGTCACCGCCGCCAATATCAATTCTGATGGTGTGCCTAACTACGGTACCAGCCTTGATCAGGACTTCGCCTTAGTCATTTATAATGCCAGACCGGAAGCTCTGACGGTAACACCTGCGGCTGGTTTGAACGCTTCCGGCTATCAAGGCGGACCCTTTACCTCGACAAATATCGTTTACACTTTGAACAATACAAGCACATCAAACCTGTCGTGGACGGCGGGATGCGCGTCCAATTGGGTGACGGTTTCGCCCGCCGGCGGGACTCTTTCGGCAGGACAAACCAACCTTGTGACTGTCTCTATCAATGCGAACGCGAACAGTCTGGGCGCCGGAACCAATACCGGTCTGATCGTTTTCAGCAATGTGACCAGCAGCATCAGTCTGGTACGAAACGTGCAGCTTGTGGTTCGACCGCGCGTGCTGGATCATTTTACATGGGATCCGGTTTCGACAACACAGTATGTCGGGCAGGCTTTTCCCGTGAGGATTCAGGCGCTGGATGCAACGGACAGTTTGCTGGCATCGTTTACGA
>JALOTS010000119.1 GCA_025457785.1 Pontiellaceae bacterium
GAAAAAGAGAAAAGTTGAAGATTTAATTGATATTTATATAAGTTCATGGTATGCAATGCTACTGTTGTTCCCAGCAGTTTTAGAATACCCTCTTTATAAATTGATGAAGTATGTGGAGAACGGGATAAGAAAATCCTTAAAATGGGCTATCGATATAGACCTTCGCAATATTCGAAAAAAGGTATCGCGCCAGATCTTCAATGCCTTGAGTCGAGCGAATCCGATACCGTTTCACAATATCCTTATAAATCACAGCCTGACTCAGCGTTCGCAAATAATCGGTTCGATCAATCCGTTTCATGAGCGGTTCAGGAAACCCCCCGTTTATTAAATAGGTTTCCAAATGAGCTTTATGTTCGGAATCGGTCAACGGATGCCCCAAAACTCCCAATGACTCTGAAAAACTGAATGGAAACAAAGGAATCAACAGATGCCGTCCAGTCAAATGCGTTGCCAGCTCAGTGCTCAACAGATTCGAATTACTGCCTGTCACCAGCAAATGCCTCCCCTGCCGTTGTAACCGGTTGACAAACAATTCCCACCGGGGAAGATTTTGAACCTCATCAAGCAGAATGGTTTTTGGATGATCATATACCGCATCGATCGCGTTCAGAATATCATCATAATCCGCTACGGCTAACAGACGCTCATCGTCAAAGTTTACATAGCCGCACGTTCCGGGAGAGCCGATTGCATGCAAAGCAAAAAACGATTTCCCGGCACGACGCGGCCCAATCACCACACGAACAAGATCATCCGTCGGGTCAAAAACCGAATTCACGTCCCGCTGGACATACTGCTCCGATAATCGTTGATCCCATTCTCGTTTCTGAACTATTAAAATATCTCTCAATATCACCCCAGTTTTTAAGATAAACGATTTTATCAATTATTGTTCATTATAAAAGACAATAAATCATTCTTTAGACCTTCGAATTTACCTTATACCGCTTTCTGACTTTCAGACTTTTGACCTTCAGACTTTTGATCAAATAAGGCATCCACCCCGTATGCCGTCAAAATGGCCAGCGCAATCTGGAATATCTGAATAAACTTGTTCGGATTCCGGATGTTGTTGACGACCGGCAGCTTATAGAAAAGCGAGTAAAGCGGGAAATATTTCCCATAGGCCAGCAGCAGGGCGACCAGCGCGGCACCGCCCCAGAAAATAATTTCAGCCCGATGCGGTGAACGGCGGCAGGCAAACAGAGCAAAGAGTGCAAATATGGCGGGAATAAACCCGATATAGGCGCTTTCCATCATAAAATTCATATACCCCTGCCGCGTCTGCTCCCATTCGGCAGACTGACCGACACGGCCCCAGTACGGCCCGTCGGGCTCGCCGCTGCGCCATCCGTGGTATCCGGGCGCGACCAGGCTGATCGTTTCGTCCGGCGGAAAACTCCACTGGGTCATATACTCCCATTTTTCCTGAGGGCTTTCGGTCTGCACCTGAGCGGTAGCTTTGACATTCAGTTTGTAACCGCTCAGCAGCGTACCGGCCGCCAGCAGCATGATGACCACAGCCGCTGGAACCAGTACCGGCAGCCAGCGCACCGGCTTGAAACCTTCGCGCTGCCAGAGAGTAAACAGCAGATGCGCTCCGGCAAACATCGCAAAAAAGAACGCCACATCCGGCTGCTGAATAAACATCAGCCCGGCAAAACCGCCCCAGAGCAGTCCGCCGCGCCACGACGGCACGCCGCTGCTCAGCAGAGCGCAGATAAAGAAAAGGATCACAAACGGCTTTTGCACATGACCGGCATGAAGCAGCGTGAAATTGCTTCCCAGCCAGAACGCCGCCAGTGCGCCGCACAGTACGGCCCAGACATTCAGCTTTCTGCCGAACCCGGCAATAAAAACAAACGAGGCGGCCAGACAGGCCAATCCATAAACCAGATTGTTCCATACAATACCGGAAAAAAACATCCTCATAATACTGGCTATCTGTGCAGAGGGACCTCCAGGAATCCCCAGCAGAACATTGGAACCCCAGTTTGATAAAACTTCAGAAACGACATCAGAAGCGCTGCGGTTGCCCAAACTCACAACGGCATCGGTCGTCAACAGCACCGTTGAATCGGTTAAGAACCCCTTAAACAGGAATAAAAAAACCAGCATGATAAAAATGCAGGCGCCCGAGGTTTTCAGAATGTTTTTTGTGCTCATATTTACCTCTCTTCTTTTTTCTGAAAAGCGAACGCAAGAAGATCCTGATTCAAATGCTGATAAATACCATAAAAAAGCCATTCATGTCCGAATACGGATTTAAAAAAGCGGTAATTGTAAAACCAGCTCATAAACCGAAGCACATGAAAGACAAGCCGGTTTTCAGAAAAAGCGCAACGGTAACGGATCACTTCCCGGCAACGCAACCCGCAATCGTCCGCAATCTGTTTTACATTCCGTTCTGTGGCGGGAAAAGAGTGGGTGTAATCCACACTCCAGAATTCCATCTTCAATGATAACGCGTCCGGCACAAGGATTATCAGGCTTCCGTCGTCAGCGAGACAGGAGGCAGCACCTCTCATGAACTCGCAGGCCGTCTTGCCGTTTTCCATATGCTCAAGCACAAAGGACGCATAGATTAAATCAAACCTCGCCTGCGAAATCTCCGGAGGGAAAGGCGGGACTTCCGCACATAAAACCTTTCCGCCATCCGAAGGGTTCGCTATAACCGGGTTCCGGTCAAGCCCTGTATAGCTCCACCCGTGCTGCTGAGCTTTCCGACGGAAACTCCCGTCGCCGATTCCGATTTCTAAAACCGTTCTGTTTTTTTCTCCGCCGCAGGACCGGTCTATCCAGGTTATCAGCCTGTCGAGAGCCTTGCTGCGAATTGTCTTAAGCCATGTCGGGGCATCCGTAATTCGTTGTAAATAAGCATCATAAAATCCCATATATACTCCTTTTTAAATTACAGGCTCATTAAACGCCCCGGATGCTATGGCAATCTGCCGAACCGTGCCATGAAAAAAACGGGCGAAAGTAAATCAGTTTCCGGCGGATGTTTTCAGCACCAACTGCAGAACATTTTCTTTTGTGAGAAGTTTCAACTCTTCCGGGTATTCCAAAAAAGGGGTCACATCCGCACGAATCTCTTTCCAGTCTACCGTGCCGATCCGTTCGGCCAAAACGGACGGCAGATTTTTTGCAGACAACTCTGCACCGCTCCATCCGGTCTGCGCTAAAGCGGCATTCAGCAGACGGAAATTCGGGGCGGGCCAGGTTCGATCAGCAAGGTACCATAGCAAATCGTACCAATCGCGGCCTTTGACGTACTGCCGGGTCAGGACGGCATGCAGTTTGCCCGCCAGCAGAGAGGCCTGATCATAGTGCGTGACATTCACCGTCACAAATCGCCGGCAAAGGGTTGTCTTCACAACCGCTCCGGGCGGCGGATTGGTATCCACTTCCAGCTTGATCGAAAGCACTTCGCTTCTGTGCGGAGAAATCCCCATCTCATATAAGAGCCCGGAAAATTTAATAAAAGCAGACCGAACCGTTTTCGCCCGAAAAACTTTGATGCCGACATCATAGGTTTCGCCCGCAAATCTCGTTTTTACTTTTTTCAGAATCTCTTCAAACAAACAGGATTGAGATGGATCAACCAGAGAAAAATCAAGATCTTCGGAATACCGGGGGATGCTGTATAAAAAGCGCAAGGCTGTCCCGCCCAGAAAGGCCCAGTTCAAAAACGCTCCCTGTTCCTGCAGAATTTGCAGCGTTCGGGCCTGTAAATATTCTCGAATCAGATTCGTTTTGAGAAGCGGATCTTTGATCTGATGAACCTGCTGATAGAGAAACTCTTTCATAGCTCAATATACTCCTCCTGCTTCAATACCTCAGAAAGCAATGCTGCGGTCCGCATCAGCTTGCCGCTGCCGCTTGCCGCCGCCATTTGAGCCAACCGTTCCAAATCAAGCCGCTCGGAATGCTGAATCCGCAATTCACGCAAATAGTCTGCGTTGTCCGCTCCCGGTGTCAGATAAATCAGATCCAGCAGCGCTTTTTCGGGGGTCGCAAGAAAAGCCGATTGCCCGTCCGCCAGTTTTTCTGAGATGTACCCGGAAAAAAACTCTTTTTTAACGTGCTTGAACAGGAATCCGCCAATCGCTGTTTCAAAACGCTCCGGCCGACCGGTCGTCACACTGGTTATCACAGGAACGTATTCCGGAATCAACCCGTAGTAGGACAGTGCCGACTGAAGGCTGACATACGATGCCTCCTTAATCTGATTAGCCAGAAAAAACGGGTGCGCGGTTTTCTTACGGTAGATGTCGGCAAGCATATAGAAAGAGCGCCTCAACTGAATCAGCTTTCCGCTGCTTACCCAGCGTGAAATCTGCCGGTGAACATCCGCCGGATTCCGTCCGCCCGTCAGCAGAAATGATGAGCGGAAAACCGGTTCTTCACCTAATTCTTTTAGAAGTTCATCAAATTTCATATCAATAAGTTGCCATGATTGGCGTTTTAATGCAATATGAATTGACGGAATTACGCTTTTAATTTCACCCGCAGCACGGAAGCCAGCCCGGCCAGCAGGGCAATCGCGTTGAACAGAATGCAGGTCACAGCAATCTGCCGGGAGGTGCCGTGGAAAAGGTGTGCGGCGAGCAGGTAGAGCAGACAGGCCAGCCCCGTCACAATCGTCTCTTTAAACCGCCGCTGGGCCAGCAGAAACTGCACGACCACATTCAGCAGTGCGGAAAACGACATCGCCACCGCCATCAGCCGGGTCAGCACAACGACTGAGTTCGACGCATCTTTTATCCCGAACAAAATGCGCAGGAGCAGTCGCGGAAAAAGAAAACAGGCCAGCGTCGCCGCCGCCACAAACAGCAGCGTATATCCGAAGGACTGGAGAAAAATTTTACGATGGGCATCCGTTGTCTCTCCTGAGGAAGAGACCTTGGGAAACATCGCCATCGCTACAGCCATGGATAAAAAGGCCACCGTCCGTCCCAGCGTTGCGGCGTAGGCAAACTCCGTATCGTCCGGCAGATAATGTTTCACCAGCACCACATCGGCATTCATCAGCACGGCAAACGCCATCAAAGCCAACAGACTCTGCGACAGATAAAAGCGCATGCTGGGCAGCTTTTCGCCGGTTGCGGCTGTTCCGCGCAGAGTCAGACCCAGTCCGAGCAGCAGCAGTGCCGCCGAACCGTAAATGCCTGCGCTGTGTCCAAGCATTGCCCAGCCGCAGGCCGCGTAGAGAAACCAGACGAATCCCGCACCCAGAACCAATTTAATCGTGGCCCCGGCAATACCCGAAACAGCATTCCAGCCAAACATCTGCAGCCCCTGCACCGCGCCGGTCAGCACGGGAAGCCAGAACAGCGCAGGCAGAACGGCCCCGGCAATAATGACCGGCGCATGGCGGTCTAAATGCATAAAACCCGCCACCGGTTCATTAAAGACAACCACAATCGCACCGATCAGAACGGCCGGAATGCCGGTCAGCAGCAGCCATTTGCGGAGAAGCCGTTTTACATCACCCGGACGGCCGTTCTGCTGAAGCAGGCTGCTGTAATGACTCAGCCCGGTCGTAAGTGTTGAAAGAGGATAGCTGAGGATGGCCAGCACCCCGAGAAAAGCCGCCAGCAAGGTATACTCTTCCTTGGAAAGCGCACGGCTGACCGCCATCTGGTAAACCAGATTGCAGACATGAACCACCATCATCCCTGAGAAAAGAATCGCGGTATGCTTGAGCAATTCATTTTCAAACAGGCGGGCCATTCTGGATCTAAATTTATTCATACCGTGCAAAAAGAGCCGCAAACATATCCTGAATCCGCGCTTCAGTGCAGTTAAAAATTGATTTTTTAAATCTGTCATTCATTGAAAAATAAGAGTTTCTTTTTTTCAAATGATATGCCATCTTCCGTGTCGCGTTCGTCCAAAGGGGCGTTGCATCGGTTCAAAGACCCTGTGTCATGGGTTGCGAATTGGTTGAAAACAGAGTTGATTATGACACATGAGAGGAAAGAACGGATGGACATCTACGTAGGAAATCTGCCTTATTCGGCAACAGACCCTGACCTGCAGGAACTCTTTGAGAAGCATGGCAAGGTCACATCGGCACGTGTAATTCTCGACCGCATGTCGGGGCGCTCCAAAGGATTCGGCTTTGTTGAAATGCCCGATCAGAGCGAAGGTCAGGCTGCAATCGAAGCACTGAATGGTACAGACTTTATGAGCCGTTCCATTCGCGTAAACGAATCCCAGCCCAAACCGGCAGGCGAACGCCGCAGCGGCGGCGGACGCGGTTTCGGCGGCGGCGGTGACCGCGGCGGAGATCGCGGCGGAGATCGCGGCGAGCGCCGTGAATCACGCTGGTAACCAGATCCCCTTCATACGTATGAACGGCGCGCTTTCGGGTGTGCCGTTTTTTCATTATCCCTTATATCTCAACAGCCGTTCAGCGACACGCCCCAGCGCAGGAATCATAAACCGCAGCGGCGAGTAAAACATCCGCAGACGAACCAGCGCCACGATCATATTCAGCGAAGCGCGCCCGATTTCAATTTTTGACCCGGCCACATCGTGCCAAACGGTCGGGATCTCACGAATTGACGCGCCAAGCCGTTTCGTCTGAAACAGCATATCGACATCAAACGCCCAGCTTGTGACGCCCAGATTTTCAATCACCGGACAAATCACCTCGCGCCGGAAAAGTTTGGCGCCACACTGGGTGTCGGTGAGTTTCAACCCGAAAAGAATCCGAACCATCAAATTAAAACAACGTGAAGCGATACAGCGGGTGAGCGGCTGCCGCGGGCTCATATCCGAGCCTTTCATCCAGCGGGAAGCAATGATGCACCCGTCCATGCCGATCTTCTGAACAAGGTCATCAAAG